>JASFVZ010000186.1:0-5208 GCA_050049565.1 Chromatiaceae bacterium
ACCACCACGCGAAGACACCGAACCCTGGTACAAGCAGTTCTGGCCCTGGTTTCTCATCAGCCTGCCGTTGAGCGTCGTGATCGCGTCGATCATCACGATCAATATCGCGGTACAGACCAATGACGGACTGGTCAGTGACGACTATTACAAGGAAGGGCTCGGGATCCATCGCGACGCCGCGAGCAGCGCTCGGGCCAAGGCCCTGGGTATCGCCGGCCAAATGAGCTACGACGCGGAAACCGGCGCGCTGGCACTGCGGCTCGACAAGCCGATCGCGGGCCTGCCCTCGACACTGGTGCTGGAGGTCTTCCATCCCACCCGCCCGGACAACGATCGCCAGGCGCAGCTGACCCTGGTCGATCCCGGGCGCTATGCCGGCCGTATCGAACCAATTGTCCAGGCCAACTGGAAGCTCTCCCTGGAACCGGAGAATGGGGAATGGCGCATCGATGGTCGCCTACAAGTGCCAGGCAACGGCATCGCACGTCTGGAATAGCGCCCCCGGCGCAGCCCTCAAGAACGTCGCCAAACCGCCTCGCCACCACACGCCTGGCCGATCGCATCGAGACGCGCTTCGTGCGCAGCCAGTTCGCTGTCATTCGCCCTAATGACCGGTAACACCCGCCCCTGCCGCTCTACGTCACGCCGCACGACGCGCTGACCACTGCCATCGTCCACGTCATCTCCAGCATCCAGCGACAGGGTCCGCTGACCGCCGGTCATCGCCAGATAGACATCGGCCAGGATCTCGGCATCGAGCAATGCGCCGTGCTTGTCGCGACGGCTGTTGTCGACGTCGTAGCGACCGCATAAGGCATCGAGCGAGTTGCGCTGTCCCGGGTGCCGCTTGCGGGCCATGACGAGCGTGTCGAGCACCTCGCAGGCGTCGGCGACAGCCCGCTGGTCTTGCAGCCGACCCAGCTCTGCGTCCAAAAAGCCGACGTCGAAGGGGGCGTTATGGATGATGAGTTCCGCGCCGGCAAGGTAACCCATCAGGTCCTCGGCGATATCCGCAAAGCGGGGTTTATCGGCCAGGAACTCGTTGGTGATGCCATGCACCTCGATCGCTGCCGCATCGATTTCGCGATCCGGTTGCAGGTAGACGTGGAAATTGTTGCCGGTCAGGCGGCGCTCGAGCATTTCCACGCAACCGATTTCGATGATTCGGTGGCCCTGCTCGGGTTCCAGGCCGGTAGTTTCGGTATCGAGGACGATCTGGCGCATCTCGCTTGTTAGTCTGGCAAAGGATGCCAAGATAATAGCCGAATCGCCGGGCGCTCCGGTCGACGACTGGCCGGAGGATCTGAAAAACGTCCCCCGATCACCCTGTAAAGACCTCACAATAGCGTTGCGATGGCACGGCGAGAGGCGTGGCACGCGCCGAAACGCACCACGAACCGTTCGAACGCATGAAACAGTCCGTCAGTTTTTTTTCCGCGATACTCTTCGCCCTATTGGCCGGACCGACCGCAAGCCAGGAAACCGCGCGCTTCTTTCCGCAACAGATGGACGCGAAAGAGCTCCTGCTGCTCTGTGCGTCGAGTGCACTGACTTCCAACGGCCGACTGCGCCGGCGTTATTGTGATGGCTTCGTAAGCGGTGTCGAAGAAGGACTGCGCGTTCATCACCAGCGATTTCCGTCGCAGATACCAAAAACTGTCTGTGTTCCGGTCGGGACCAACTCCCGGGCAATGAGCGAAGCCTTTGTCACCTATGCATCGAGAAACGGCGTAGAGCTTGGGAAACCGGCTGCGGCTGTCGTCATTGATGCGCTTGAAGCGTCGTTCCAATGCTGATCCCGCCTTGACTGCTGCGAACCATCCTCCGGTCTGGATTGGCGGCAACTGGTCCCGGCGACCAGGCGCGCCGGCCACCTTCCCACCGGCGTCAGGAACAGTCGGTCAAGGCTCACCGGTGCTTGGAAGACAACTACGTCGGGCCTACCTCTCCAAACCGTGTTCAACATGCCTTTGCTCCGGCCGCTAACTCTGGCAGGAGGACGCAGCCGGCGGCGCATTGAATGTATAAAGAGTTCTACGGGCTGACGGCTGACCCTTTCAGGCTCAGCCCGGACCATCATTTCTGCTATCGCTATCCCAGCTTCGCCAAAGGCCGCGCGTACATGCAATACGCGCTACAGGCGGCGGAGGGCTTCGTGGTCGTGACCGGTCAGCCGGGCATGGGCAAGACGACGCTGATCAACGATCTCCTGTCCGACTATGGCCCACGGGACTACACGATTGCGACGCTGGTCAACACTATGCTCGAGGCCAAGGAGGTCCTGCGCTCTGCCGCCTATGAGTTCGGTCTGAACGTGGAAGGTGCCGACAGCGCGACCGTGCTGCAGCGCCTGAAGCAGTTGTTCACCCAGGCGAGGAACGAAGGCAGGCCGCCGCTATTGATCGTCGACGAGGCGCAGAATCTGAATCTGAACGCGCTCGAAGAGCTGCGCATGCTGACCAACCTGCAGATCCAAGGCAGCCCGCTGCTGCAGATCTTCCTGGTTGGCCAGGAGGGGCTGCGCGAGAAGCTGCAGGATCCGGCACTCGAGCAGCTGCGACAGCGGGTCACCGCTGCCACTCACCTGCATCCACTGAATCAGACTCAGGTCGCGTCCTATATCACCCACCGTCTGAAGGTCGTCGGATGGAAGGGACGGCCGAGATTCAAGGCCTCGCTGCTGCCGATACTCGATACCGCCTGCGAGGGCGTCCCGCGGCGCATCAATCAATTCTGCAGCCGTCTGCTGTTGCACGGTGCGGTCGAGCAGAAGTACGAACTGGGTGTCGAAGACGCCCGCCTGGTATTCAGCGAGCTTTCCGAGGAACGCCTCAGCCGTGTGCCAATGGATATGGATTCGGGCCTGGTCGACGACAGCAGTGATTTGATTGCCGGGGACGAGGACCTGCATGGTGATGCGCAGATCGATGATGCGCCAGGGAAAGTGGTCATGCCACCCCCGCCGATCGGCGACAGCCGGGACCAACCGCCGCCGGTCGCGCCGTCTATACCGAACCAGGCTACCCCGCCACCCCCCTCACGGCCACCCCGCCCCCTTCAGGAGCGGGCGGATGCGCAGCAGGCGCAGCCAGCTTTTTCGAATCAGCGGCGCAGCCCCGTCATGCCGGCGCCGACTGGGATACCCCCGGAAGCCGAGCCGCACCATCCCCAAATCGAGGCCCGTTACGCTGCGCCGCAGCGCACATGGATCGGCCTGCTGATGCTCGTCCTACTGCTCGCGGGGACCGGCGCTGCCGCCTACATCTGGTACTGAACGTCTGCCCGGTGTCGACCGGGCAGCACGCGGCGTTGGTCAGGATAAACAGGCAGGCGACGTCGACGGACGGTCTTTCTCGTTCTGCTAAGGGGGCGCTGCCGCCGGTAGCGGTCTATCCGCCAACGAATTGCAAGGCAGTTCGGCTTCGGCTGCGCTACTCGATCATCGACAAACGGCAGCATAGCCGTTACTCCCGCCATAACGCCGCTCCGACTACACACCGTCCCGGGACACAGCACTGCTCTATAGAGCGATGAACCGAGACCGGGTAAGATCACCTCGGCGATCGACTACTCAACGGGGATGAGAAAATGAACAGAAATAAATCGCACCATCTACATCTTGCACCCGGTGTCGTAGCTATCATGCTGGTAATCGCGTTTCCTGCTTGGGGCTTTCCTTTTTGGACCTTCCCTGAAGGTGGCAGCAGCGGCGCGTTAGGTGGTGACGGCCAATACAGCCCGTTCGACGGCAGATATGTCCTGCGCTCGGGGCAGGCGCGTTTTTTGGACCTACATGGAAAGGGGGTGGTGCTGAGCCCTGGTCAAAGTCAAACCGTCACCGGGACGTTGACCATCAGCATGGATCTGGAGGGCAAGGCCTACAATGCCGCACAGGCTCGCAACCCAGTGGCCGATGGGACATCGCTTGGGCACTTCGAGCTTGTCTTTACCTATTACAACGCCATATTGAAGACGCGCTACAACCAAGGTACCGATGAGACCATGGCATCGATCAAGGTCGCCGCACGGGGCAAAGACGCCAGCTACGGATTCGGGACGCTGACATACGTGAAGGATACGTTGCCCGATCTTCCTAAAGGGGACCATACGGTGGATGGCGAGGCGCAAGGAGACGTTATTGTGCTCAGAACGCCCAGCTGCGACGTGGCGGGAGTACCGTGTCCGGGGTTCTTTTTTTCCTGGTCGGGTCGCCTGACCGGCCCCAATACAAGCACAACCGGTCGGGGTGCTAGCCCCGTCGGGAAGGCTGACGAAAAGAAGCCGAGGGAATTTTTCGAACTGCCAATGGGCGACCGGATCCCGAGAGGGTCTATCTCGTTGATTCACGGCGGAGATCCGTGCCCCAGGGACAAAAACCCCGGTCCGGGTAGCCAGCTGGTTTCATGCAATCCGGTGCGGGCCAATTTTGACAGCGATCGCGCATACGCGACGTTTGTCAGGGAGCGGGCCGCTGCCTTCGGGTTCACCGCGATAATGCAGAACCCAGGCACCGAGGCCTTTGAAGTGAAATCCGCGAATCGGAAATAGCGCCCGTTGCAGAGCTGAGTCTATAACGGGCAACCAGGCGCCGAAGCGCGCGCCGCGATGCCGGATTGACGCGCGACTCCCGGCTATGAGACCGTGAATCGCGACACAGTATCGCCCAGCAAAGCCGGAGACGTTGGTTGTGAACCGCTCAAAGCGGTCAGTTGCGGAGCCGCTAGCGGCTCCTTGAGCCCTTGGAACGGGCGTTACATCAAGTTCAACTGGTCGATCCGACGGTCTTCTGCGTACTGGTGCCGGATGTATTCTGGACTCACCGTTGAGGCGAGGTATCCTCGGGCCGAAAAATGCTGGCCTGCATAATTCCACTTGCGATCTCCATAAACCCGGGCACTGTGGATCGCGCCCTTCCCCTTGATGAAGCCGATCACCTGCGACACTGCGTACCTTGGCGCTATCGAAATCATCTGTGCACGTGATCCGACACCAGGTGCCCTTCCTCGATCACGCTTTCCTTCTGCCTCGCCAACCGAACTTACCGAGCAGCCCACTAGTACTACTGTGTTATAAGTTTCGCCGACCATTTCGCTGCCCGCAACAGGGACACCACTGCAATGATCGCGCAATGACGCGGGCAATCCGGTAGCGACAAGTGGCGATGGACGTTGGCTCATGACGCTGCATTGGTCCCAGCCCCGCGCGGGC
>JASFVZ010000187.1:0-5207 GCA_050049565.1 Chromatiaceae bacterium
AGACAGGCCGGAAGGCCGCCCGCAGCGCATTGTGGAACAGTAGCCGCCAATGCGGTTGGCTAACATACTCGGCCACGGCAAGCATCACCACGTGCCGTTGCTCCCGGAACCGCGACCAGCCCTGCGTGTGCCGGTCGCGTACCCGGGCATCGGGCGGCCGGTAACGGGCCAGCTCCCCGGTCGCCAGGATCGCCTGCCAACGCCGTGGCACGACGCGCCGCCGCTGCATACGATGCAGATCGATCAGGAACAGGGGCAGCGAATACTCGATGCCCTCCCGGGGCTGCCGGATAAGTAAATGGCAGATATACAGATCCCGGTGATTCAGCCGGTTGGCCTGGAAGGCGGCCGCCATTTCGGCAACCCGTCGGATCCGCGCCCATTTGGCAGCGGGTGCCGGCCGGCGCGTCGGCCAATCGGCACAATAGTCCTTCAAGCTCACCGTGTTCTCTAGCGCGTGATCACGAACGACCGCCGGTGCGCCGGATTCCAGCCCCGCTCTCCATAACCGGCGAGTTGGATGGTCTCGACGGCCCGTGCATCGGGCGCCTGGATCGTCTGCCACTCATTGTGCGCACCAATGACCGGGGCTCGAAGGCCAACAGCGTCTTGAAGATCTCGCGCCAACCTACGCCCCAATGCACCTTGAGGAAATCGCCGACGCCCTAACGCTATAGCGACTGGATACCCCCCTGTCGTAGGTCGGGCTTTGCCCGACATCGTCGCGCGTCTCAATCAACGAGCGCGTACTTGGCCCCGCAGTAGGGACAGGTCGCCTCACCCGTCTTCTCGATCGGCAGGTAGACGCGCGGGTGCATGTTCCAGACCTCGTCCTCGGGACGCGGGCACGACAGCGGCAGATCGGCGCGCGTGACCTTGATGACGGTGTTCTTGTTGGGTGGGCTGCTGGTTTCGTTCATGTTCGGAAGGTCCCTGGTCGCGGCAGCATCAGACGACGCTCAGCCAGTCGACGTGCGCCGCGCTGCGGCCATGCACGACATCGAAATACTTGCTCTGCAGCTGCTCGGTGATCGGGCCGCGGCTGCCGCTGCCGACGAGCCGGCCGTCGACCTCGCGGATCGGCGTGACCTCGGCCGCGGTGCCGGTGAAGAACGCCTCGTCGGCGATGTAGACCTCGTCGCGGGTGATGCGCCGCTCGACAATCTTCAGACCCTCCTCTTCGGCCAACTGGATCACGGTGCGCCGGGTGATGCCGTCCAGTGCGGAGGTCAGGTCTGGCGTATACAGAACGCCGTCGCGGACAATGAAGATGTTCTCGCCCGAGCCCTCCATCACGAAGCCGTGGGCATCGAGCAGCAGGGCCTCGTCATAGCCGGTGTCGAGGGCCTCTTTGAGCGCCATCATCGAGTTCATGTAGTTGCCGTTGGCCTTGGCACGGCACATCACGGCGTTGACGTGATGCCGGGTATAGGACGAGACGCGGATCCGGATGCCCTTGGTCATTCCCTCTTCGCCGAGGTAGGCACCCCAGGGCCAGGCCGCGACCATGCAGTGTACCTTCAGGTTGTCGGCGCGCAGCCCCATGCCCTCGGAGCCATAGAAGCACATCGGTCGGATATAGCCGGACTCCAGGTCGTTGTCACGCACCGCGGCCAGCTGGGCGGCGTTGATCTGATCGCGGTCGAACGGCATCGGCATGCCGAGGATGTGGGCGGACCGGAACAGCCGCTCGGTGTGTTCGGCGAGGCGGAAGATCGCGGTGCCCTGCGCGGCCTTGTAGGCCCTGACACCTTCGAAGACGCCCATGCCGTAGTGCAGTGTATGGGTCAGTACGTGGGTCTTGGCCTCACGCCAATCCACCATCTCGCCGTCCAGCCAGATCAGGCCGTCACGGTCCGCCATCGTTTGCATCTGAGTCGAACTCCAGCCGGGCAGGGAAAACCCGTTAATTGAACCACAAACCGGCCTGCGCGGCAGGCCGACGGGGCTACCCGGTTTCGATCGCCATGACTTCGTGCCAGATGTCACGCACCATCAGCCGCTCCTCGGTCAGCTGGACCGCCGGCACCAGTGAGCCCTGTTCCTGCAGTGCCCGGCGGTGCGTCAGGTTGCGGTACACCTGGTAGGCGTTCCACAGTCGCTCGGCCGCCTTGCCGGGCATCAGGTTGTGTTGCGCCAGCCGCTCGAGCAGCCGGGCGTTGTCGGTCCAGTCGGCGAGGTCCGGATAGTCGTGGGCCCAGCGCAGCACCTCGTACTGCACCATGAACTCGATGTCGACGATCCCGCCGACCCCGTGCTTGATGTGGAAGTCATCCTCGGTGCCCTTGTCCAGCGCGCTGCGCATCTTCTCGCGCATCCCGACGACCTCCTTGCGCAGGGCGTCGGGCTCACGCCGCCGGCAAATGATCTGGCGCCGCACGGCATTGAAGCACTCGATCACCGCGGGGTCGCCGGCCACGGCGCGGGCACGTACCAGGGCCTGGTGCTCCCAGACCCAGGCATCGTTGTCCTGGTACCTCTCGAACATCGACAACGACGGCACCAGCGGCCCGGAGTTGCCGTTCGGCCGCAGCCGCATGTCCGCCTCGTACAGCAGACCCGACGGCATCCGCGTCGTCAGTATATGGATGATCCGCTGCCCGAGGCGCGCATAGAATACGTCATTCGCGAGGCTGCGCCGCCCGTCGGTCACGGCGTTGAGATTGTCGCCACCGTGCAGGAACACGAGATCGAGGTCCGAGCCATAGCCGAGCTCGATGCCGCCGAGCTTGCCGTAGCCGATCACCGCGAAACCGGTATCCATATCGCCCAGGTCGCCGGGGCGGCCGTACTTGCTGCCGAGGTGGCGCCAGGCGCTGGCGACCACCTGCTGCAGCGTCACCTCGGCGATCTCGGTCAGGAAATCACTGACTACCATCAGCGGGATCGCGCCGACGATATCCGCCGCCGCCACCCGCAGCCGGTTGCCCTGCGAGAACTGGCGCAGCCGTTCCATCTCCTGCTCGGTGTCGCCCGACTCGATATTCGCCAGCAGACTGCGCAACTCCTCGGCCAGCTCCCTGGTGTGCAGCGGCGAGTAGAGCCGCCGGGGGTCGAGCAGTTCGTCGAGCAGCAACGGCTGGCGGATCAGCTGCGAGACCACCCAGCTGCTCTCGCTGACCAGGCGGACCAGCTGCGACAGCGCCAGCGGGTTCTCGATCAACAGCACCATGTAGGCGGTACGCCGGGCGATTGCCCCGACCAGGTTGACCAGGCGCTCCAGCGTGATGTCCGGCTCATCGGTCTGCGCCGCAGCCTCGACCAGCGGAGGCATCAGCTGGTCGAGCTTGTTGCGCCCGCGGGCACTCAGCGAGCGCACCACCGCCGAGCCGTGAAACGTCGCCAGCCGCGCGAGGCTCGCGGCGGCGTCGGTGAAGCCGGCGGCGCTCAGCGCCTCCAGCGCCATCGGGTCATCCGCCGCCGCATGCCAGACCCGTGCGAGGGCGGTCAGCGGCGCCTCCTGCTCGACCTGCGGTGCGGCAAACACGTGACCAAACTGCTCGTGGACCCTTCGCCGGTGGGTCTCGAGCGCCGATTCGAACGCGACCCAGGTATCGAACCCCATGCTCGCCGCCAGGCGCGCCCGGCCGTCACCATCCGCCGGGAGCTTGTGGGTCTGCTCGTCGCGCCAGGCCTGGATCCGGTTCTCGGTCAGCCGCAGAAAACGGTAGGCCTCGATCAGCGACTGCACCGCATAGTCCGGCAGCAGGTCGCGCTCGCCGAGCAGGCGCAGCACCTCCTGGATCGGTCGGACCCGGAGCTCCGGGTCACGCCCGCCTCTGACCAGCTGGAAGGCCTGGCCGACGAACTCGATCTCGCGGATGCCGCCCTGGCCGAGCTTGATGTTCGCGTCCATGCCCTTTTTGTGCAGCTCGCCCTCGATCAGGCGCTTCATGTCGCGGATCGACTCGATCACGCTGAAGTCGATGTAGCGGCGATAGACGAATGCCCGCAGCATGTCCATCAGGGTCGCGACCGGCGCCGGATCGCCGGTGATTGCGCGCGCCTTGACCATCGCATAGCGCTCCCAGTCCCGCGCCTGGGTCTGGTAGTAGTGCTCCATCGCATCGATGGTCACGACCAGGGGCCCCGACTCACCGAACGGCCGCAGCCGCATATCGACGCGGAACACGAAGCCATCGACGGTGGCCTTGCTGAGCACGCTGATCAGCTGGCGACCGAGGCGGGTGAAGAACTGCTCGTTATCGAGCGGCCGCTTGCCATCGGTCTGGCCGCGGGCGGCATAGCAGAAGATCAGATCGATGTCCGACGAGAGATTGAGCTCACGGGCACCGAGCTTGCCCATCCCGAGGACGATCAGGTGCAGCTCATGCCCCTCCGCATCCCGTGGCGTGCCGGACTTGGCCACCGCCCAGGCATGCAGGTGGGAAAGCGCCTGGCGGATGCAGACATCGGCGAGCTCCGAGAGATCCTCTAGGGTCTCGTCGAGGGTGGCCAGTCCGGCAAGATCGCGCCAGACAATGCGCAGCATCTCATGCTGCCGGAACTGGCGCAGGCCATGTTCCAGCGCTGCCTCGTCACCGACGTCTGCGAGCGCGGTCTCGAGACGCGCGGCCATCTCGCCCCCGGCATACGCGCGTTCGATCACGCCCGAGCCACACAGGTCGGCGATCTGCGCCGGGTGGCGGACGCTGGTCACGGCAAAGAAATCGCTCCATGACCAAAGCCTCTCGAGGCGCTCCGGAGCTGGATAGCCCGGACCGGATACGCCCGGCAGTGCCAGCCACTGCTCGCGGAAGCGTGCCAGCCTGGCCGCCGCCGATTCGTCGCTCATCGCGTGTGCCTCTCTGTCCCCGGCGTCACCCGCCCCACTGCGCGGGCCGGCGGCGTTGTTCTTGGTCTTCACCACGATACCGCAAGCCCTGCCGGCAACGCACCGGCAACCGACTAAAGCGTGTTGTCGCAGGCCCGCTCGGCCTCGCTGATCGCGATCATCTGCGCGCCGGCGTGCGCAGTGCTGTCCGGCTACGAGATCAAAGGGGTCTGGGGGTGAGCTCCCGTAACCCCTTTGGACGCCGCCGAGCATCACAGCAGCGGGCGGAGTCAAGCGAGGGATGTCTGAGGTCTGCAAGCCCGAGTCCCCGAGCGCCACCTGCTGCGAGAAGCGCAGGGAACCCCTCGCGGACGCGAGGGGCAAGTCCGGGGTGCCCTTTGTTCTGGTTACTCTTCTTTGGGCATGCAAAGAA
>JASFVZ010000188.1:0-5205 GCA_050049565.1 Chromatiaceae bacterium
TACCGGGCTGCGGAGGAGGAGCTGCAGAGCGCCGAGGACATGCTCGACGACCCGGAGCTGGCGGAACTGGCCGCCGACGCGCGACAGGATGCCCTGGCCGACATCGAGGCGCTGAGCCCCGCCCTTAAGCGCCTGCTGATCCCGCCGGACCCGAACGATGAGCGCAACGTCTACCTCGAGATCCGCGCCGGGACCGGTGGCGCAGAGGCCGCGCTGTTCGCTGGCGACCTGCTCAGGATGTACCTGCGCTATGCCGAGCGGCAACGCTGGAAGACCGAAACACTCACTGAGAGTCTCGGCGAGCACGGCGGCTACAAGGAAGTCGTCGCGCGGATCGTCGGGACAGGCGTGTTCGCCCGGCTCAAGTTCGAATCCGGGGCGCACCGGGTACAGCGGGTTCCCGAGACAGAATCACAGGGCCGCATCCATACGTCGGCCTGCACCGTCGCCATCCTGCCGGAGGCGGAAGCCGTCGATGCGGTGGACATCAACCCGGCCGACCTGCGGATCGATACCTTCCGCTCGTCCGGGGCCGGCGGCCAACACGTCAACACCACCGACTCGGCGGTCCGCATCACCCACCTGCCGACCGGTGTCGTGGTCGAGTGCCAGGATGAGCGTTCGCAGCACAAGAACAAGGCGCGTGCGATGTCGCTGCTGCAATCGAGACTGCTCGCCGCGGCCCAGGCCAGTGCCGCGGCGGACCGGGCGGAAGACCGCCGACTGCAGGTCGGCAGCGGCGACCGCTCGGAACGTATCCGCACCTACAACTTCCCGCAGAACCGGCTGACCGACCACCGGATCAACCTGACCCTCTACAAGCTCGACGAAGTCATGCAGGGCGCGCTCGACCAGGTGATCGATCCCCTGCGCCAGGAGCATCAGGCCGAGGAACTGGCCAAGCTCGGCGAAGAATGACCCGGCGCGTGCGCGACCTGCTGGAGAGCGCCGTCGCTACGCTGCACGGCCGGGTCGACGATCCCGCGACCGACGCCCAGTTGCTGCTCAGTCATAGCCTGGGGCGGGATCGCAGCTGGCTGTTTGCCTGGCCGGAGCATGCGCCGGAGGCCGCCCAGACCGGGCGTTTCCTGACCCTGGTCGAGAAACGGCACGCCGGCGAACCGGTCGCCTATCTGACCGGGCGGCGCGCCTTCTGGTCGCTCGACCTGCAGGTGACGCCGGCAACCCTGATCCCGCGCCCGGAGACCGAGCACCTGGTCGAGACCGCCCTCGAGTTGGCGCTGGACGCCGATGCCTGCGTGCTGGATCTCGGCACAGGCAGCGGCGCGATCGCGCTCGCCCTGGGTCGTGAGCGACCCGCTTGGACGATCCTGGCAACCGACGTGTCAGCCGCCGCGCTCGAGGTCGCGCGCCGCAATGCAGTGCACAATGAGGTCGAACAGGTGGCTTTCAGACAGGGCGACTGGTTCGACGCGGTACCGGAAGGCATGCGCTTTTCGCTGATTGTGAGCAACCCGCCGTATGTCGCCGACCGGGACCCCCATCTCGCCGCGGGCGACCTGCGGTTCGAGCCGCGCCAGGCACTGGCCGCGGGCAGAGACGGCACCGATGCCCTCAGACACCTGATCGCCAACGCACCCGGATTCCTGGCGCCTGGCGGGTGGTTGTGGCTCGAGCATGGCGCGCTGCATGGCGCAACGGCCAGGCAACTGTTGACGCTGCACGGTTTCGAGCAGATCGAGACGAAAGCCGATCTCGCGGGATTGGACCGGTGCTCGGGTGGACGCCTGGCAGCCTTGTGACCGAGCCGTTACACGCTATTAAGTACCCTTGACCAGTACGGCCATTTGGCGCCAGCATTGCCGGATGGAGGAGACTAGAGAAGATCTGATAAAGGTGCGGGAAATCGCGTTTTGCACGCTGCACCCCGACACCGACCAGGCCGGTTCCGCGGTCGCACTTCTGCTGCAGGTGGAAGGCATCCATCATGCCGAGGTGCTGCAGCCGGCACTGCTGAACGTCACCTACCATCTGCTGGCGATAAGCCTCGCCGACATCGAGGCACTGCTGGAGGAGCACGGCTTCCACCTCGACAATCGCCTGGTGTTCAAGATCCGGCGCGCTCTGTTCCACTACACCGAGGAGACCCAGCGCGCGAATCTCGGTTGCGCCAAGGGCGAGACCAACTGCACCCAGAAGGTTTTCGTCAATCGATACCGGAAACGCGAGCACGGCTGCCAGGACGACCGGCCGGAGCATTGGCGACGTTACCTGTAAGCCGTCCCGCCCCGCCTGCACTGATGATCGGCAGCCCTTCGCGGCGACAATCCGATGTGATCACCGATGGATGACGATGAACTGCTGCGCTACAGCCGGCAGATCATGCTGCCGGAAATCGATATCGCGGGCCAGTCGCGCCTGACCCAGAGCCGTGCGTTGATCGTCGGTCTCGGCGGGCTGGGTTCTCCGGCCGCCATGTACCTGGCGGCAGCCGGTGTCGGCAGCCTGCTGCTGTGCGACGACGACCACGTCGACCTCAGTAACCTGCAGCGCCAGATCGCACATACCACTGCACGCATCGGCCAGCCGAAGGTGGCGTCGGCCGCGTCGGCCCTGCAGGCACTGAATCCGGGAGTGGAGATCGTGCAACTCCGGCAGCGCCTCGAGGGCGCGGCGTTGGATCAGGTGGTGTCCGGGGCCGACATCGTGCTGGACTGCTGCGATAACTTTGCGACCCGGTTCGCGGTCAACGCGGCCTGTCATCGCCACCGCAAACCGCTGGTGTCCGGCGCCGCCGTGCGCTGGGACGGCCAGGTCAGTGTCTTCAGTCAGCAACCGGGGACGGGATGCTACCGCTGCCTGTACGATGAAGACGGCCAGGAAGACCTGCGCTGCAGCCACAACGGCGTTGTTGCGCCTTTGGTTGGCATCGTCGGCACCGTCCAGGCGCTCGAGGCGATCAAGGTACTGACCGGCGTCGGTGAACCCCTCACCGGGCGCCTGCTGGTGCTCGATGGACTGCGCATGCAATGGCGGGAGCTGCGGCTGCAACGCGATCCCGCCTGCCCGGTCTGCGCGTCATGATTCTCTACATCCACGGGTTCGCCAGTTGCGGCTGGGGTGCGAAGTCGCTCGCGTTGCGACAGTTCTTCGGCATCCGCCAGGTGATCGCGCCGGATCTCCCGTTTCGCCCGAACGCGGCGGTTCGCAGACTCGAAGGATTGCTCAGGCGCTATCCGGTCAGCGCGCTGGTTGGCGCCTCTCTGGGCGGGTTCTACGCGACCTGGCTCAATCAGGACAAGCGACTGCCGACCGTGCTGATCAACCCGGTCGTTCGACCCCATGAGAAACTCGCCGCGCACACGGGCAGGCAAGCGCGTTGGTGCGACCAGATGCCGTTTGAGGTATCACAAGACTGGCTCGGTGAGCTTGCCGCTCTTCAGCGGCCCTCCACCGACGGCGCCGAACGCTACCTGGTACTGCTGCAGAAGGGCGACGAGGTGCTGGACTACCGCGAAGCCGCCGCGTTCTATCGCGACCAGACTCTTGCGATCGAAGACGGTGGCGATCACCGGTTCGCCGGTTTCGCAGACCATCTCGAGAGGATCTCCGGCTGGCTCGGTGTTCCTGCCGCCGGCTGACATGCCGAAATCACCCAAGCCACCATTCGATCTGCAGGCGTTGCGCCGCGACATCGTGTTTCGCGAGCGCCTGCTCGACCACGAGCTGCTGTTTCATACCACCTGGGGCCTGTTCTCGCCGAAAGCCATCGATGAGGGAACCCGCTTACTGCTCAGGCACCTCGAGGTGCGACCGGACGACCGCGCCATCGATCTCGGCTGTGGATATGGCCCCCTGGGATTGGCCATCGCCCGCTCAGCGCCCGACGGCAGGTGCGTGATGGTCGACAAGGACTTCGTCGCGGTCGAGTACGCACGGGCCAATGCCGAGCGCAACGCGATTTCGAACGTCGAGATCATGCTCAGCGATGGCCTCAAACACGTCCCACCGCAGACCTTTTCGCTCGCCGTGACCAACCTGCCGGCAAAGACCAGCAAAGAGCACTACTATCTTTTCTTCAGCGATATCCATGAACGCCTCGAGCCTGGGGGACGTTGCTATGTGGTCGTTATCAGTGGGCTGCGCCAGTTCATCGCACGCGCCTTCACGGAGGTCTTCGGCAACCACAAAAAGCTCAAGCAGGGTCGCCAGTACACGGTGGCGCTGGCCGAACGGCGATAACGGCCGACCGGGCCAAGTCGCAACCGCCCGCGGGGCTTTCACCGTTGGTTCCGGCCGGTTAGGATTCCCGGCAGCTCAAATAACAACTATCAAGTCATCGGGAGCCCACCTGTGAGTAACGGCGCCAACGACACCGCCGCGGAGTCTGCAGCCGAGATCCTGCGGCTCACCATCCCGCAATTGACGCGGCACGGCGTGCCCGCCACGCCGCAGAACTATGCGACCTGGTACTCGTATGTGAGCGGGGAGAATCCCGATCTCACCGCCGAGGTCGACCGCCTGATCGCGGCCGGGACGGCGTTTTCGTCCGCGGTCAACGCACAGCTCTACCGCCAGTTCGTCGCCGAGCACGACCTCGAGAATATCGAAAAGGTCCGGGACGGTCTGGAACAGATGCTGGTCGAAGTGGGCGACTCGCTGGGCGGGGCCGGCAACGAAGCGGCGGCCTTCTCCGGCCGGCTGGGCGAGGCGGTACAGGATGTCGGTTCGGCTAAAGACGCGCAGAGCCTGCGCGGCCTGCTCGAGACCCTGCTGTCCGAGACCCGCCAGATGCAGGCCACGGCCCGCAGTATGCAGGCGAACTTCGAATCCAAGACGCAGGAGATCGAAGACCTGCAGGAGGAACTCAAGCGCGAGCGACATCGCGCGATCACCGATCCGCTGACCGGCCTGTTCAACCGGAGCGCGCTGGTCGACCGTCTGCACGCGGTGCTCGGGGAGTTTGCCGAAAACGACGCACCACCGTCGCTGGTCATGCTCGATATCGATCATTTCAAGAAGGTCAACGACACCCACGGCCACCTGGTGGGTGACCGGGTGATCCGCTTCGTCGCCCGCACCCTGGAAAAGAACATCAAGGGCAAGGACTGCGCGGCCCGCTACGGGGGCGAGGAGTTCACCCTGCTCCTGCCCGAGACACCGCCGGCCGGCGCGCGCGCGGTCGCCGAGAACATCCTGAAGGCCGTCTCGCAGGCGCAGCTGGTCCGTGCCGACAACAAGCAG
>JASFVZ010000189.1:0-5182 GCA_050049565.1 Chromatiaceae bacterium
GGGATTGTTCACGGCGGGTGAAAGGCGGTCTGATGCCTGCAATGACGGGGGAAGAGGCGCCGGCCGGCGCGCACGAGCTCTCAATTCTGCGGAGCACCAATCAACCCGTCAAGCAAGCCCCAGGAGCTGCAGCATAGTTCGCAGCTCGGTGACCCGTCCAGGCGACGCAGCCGGCCCGGACAGGATCAGCGCACGCAACGTTGGTGGGAGTGCCGCGGCATCCTGCCGCCAGGCCCGCAGGTCGATCGACTCGACCTGCCATACCCGGACCTCAGTCCGGTCTTCGCCGGTCCAGCGACCCGGCGCCGTCCGCCGCCACTGGGGCCACAGGTCCGCCAGCGCGAGCGGCTGATCGACCAGCAGGCCCACATCAAAGGCCGCATACCGCTCCAGCGCCGATCGAGGCGGCGGTTGTTCCGGTGCGACAGCGAGCAGGAACGACAGGTCCACCGGCGCCTCGGCGAGCGCGTTACTCAGCCGATCGGTTGTCTCGGCGGACAGACCCAGGTACCACTGTCCCGGCCGCAACAGGACGCAATCGACTTCGTTGGCGAGGTAGCTGAACCGCCAGTCATCGGGCAGGTCAGCTGGGAAATAGGCGTCGCACCAGGGTTCGCTGTCCCAGCCGGCGAGCCCGAGCAGGGGTGGCGTCGTAGCGGTAGACTCAACGAGACTCATGCGATCAGCTGTTGGGGCCCAAATGGCGGACATCCTACCTTTCAAACGCCGCAAGGCGAGCGAGCGCCATCGTGGCAACACCCTGTGTCGTAACGGCCATCACAAATGGGCAATTGACAAGGAACAGGTGTTCGACGTCAAGCGCGGTCGGCTGGTCAATCGGTTGCGCTGCCAGCGTTGTGGCGCGACGCGCGTTCGCGCCGACTGACCTCGCAGAGCCGTTTGGACAAAGCACAGCCCTTTCGCGACAATCCGCGCTCCCCCGCCCCACCCAGCAGCCTCTTCGCGACATGCTGATGCCCGCTTTATCGATCCTGTTCGGCCTCGGCCTACTGGTCTGGTCTGCCGACCGCTTCGTGATCGGCGCGGCCTCGCTGGCCCGCAATCTCGGCGTCCCGCCGCTGTTGATCGGTCTGACCGTGGTCGGCTTCGGGACTTCCGCGCCCGAGATGCTGGTCTCGTCGATCGCCGCGCTGCAGGGCAATCCGGCGGTCGGCATCGGCAACGCGGTCGGGTCGAACATCGCCAATATCGCACTGATCCTCGGCGTCACCGCGTTGATTGCGCCGCTGACCGTCAAGTCGGATTTGCTCCGCCGGGAGTATCCGCTGCTGCTGGCGGTGAGCATCGGCGCCTACCTCGTGCTGCTCGACGGCGATCTCGACCGCCTGGACGGCACGCTGCTGATGCTCGGCCTCGTCGTCACGATGCTGATCCTGGTGCGGATCGGGATGAATCGCCGCGATGCGCATGACCCGCTGGCAGAAGAGATGGAGGCCGAGCTGCCGTCCGAGATCTCGACCGGCGCTGCGATCGGCTGGTTCGCGGTCGGCCTGGCGCTGTTGATCGTCAGTTCGCGGATGCTGGTCTGGGGCGCGGTCGAGGTCGCCGTTGCATTCGGCATCAGCGACCTGGTCATCGGGCTTACGATCGTGGCGGTCGGGACCAGCCTCCCGGAGCTGGCCGCGTCGGTCATGAGCGCGCTGAAGAACGAATACGACCTCGCGATCGGCAATGTCGTCGGCTCCAATATCTGGAATCTGCTCGCCGTGCTCGCCCTGCCCGGTCTTCTGGCACCCGGTGCGATACCGCCCGAAGTGGTCAATCGTGACATGTTGGTCATGCTGGGGCTGACCCTGGCGCTGTACATGATGGGGCGAGGCTCGAAGACCGAAGGCGTGATCAACCGGATCGAGGGCGGGCTGCTTTTCCTGGCATTTATCGCATACCTGGGCTGGCTCGTTTGGGCAAGCAGCGCGACAATGCCGCCATGAACTCGCGAATCGAGCCCCCAGGTAAAGACTGGCAGAGCGACAGCGAACGCCTCAAGGCGAGCGGCCGGAGTGTCGTCCGGATCGAGCAGGCGGCGATCGACGCCCTGGTCGCACGCATCGATGACGACTTCACCAAGGCCTGTCGGCTGATGCTGGCCTGTCCCGGTCGCATCGTCGTCACCGGCATGGGCAAGTCCGGCCACATCGCCAACAAGATCGCTGCCACGCTGGCCAGCACCGGCAGTCCGGCATTCTTCGTACATCCGGGCGAGGCCAGTCATGGCGACCTGGGCATGATCACCGCCAAAGACGTCGTACTGGCCCTGTCAAACTCCGGCGAGACCGCCGAGATCATCACCATCGTCCCACTGATCAAACGCATGGGGGCACCCCTGATCAGCATGACCGGACGTCGAGAATCGGCGCTGGCCCGGGAGGCTGAAATCAATCTCGACGTCAGCGTCGCGCAGGAGGCCTGTCCACTCGACCTGGCACCCACCGCGAGCACGACCGCTGCGCTGGTCATGGGCGATGCGCTGGCGATCGCCCTGCTCGAGGCACGCGGTTTCACCGAGAAGGATTTCGCCATGTCGCATCCAGGCGGCAGCCTGGGCCGACGTCTGCTGCTGCATGTCTCGGACATCATGCACCGCGACGCTCAGATCCCCGCCGTATCGTCCGATTCATCGCTGAGCGAAGCGCTGGTTGAGATGAGCGCCAAAGGCCTTGGAATGACCGCGATCGCCGATCCCGACGGCCGGCCGGTCGGGGTGTTTACCGACGGCGACCTGCGCCGCTGCCTGGACAGCGGCGTCGACGTGCGCGATGCCCGGGTGTCCGATGTCATGACCCCTGGCGGTCTGCATATCGGCCCGGATCGGCTGGCAGTGGAAGCCTTGAACCTGATGGAAGACAACAAGATCAACGCACTGCTGGTGCTCGACGCGCAAGGCCGTCTGTGCGGCGCCTTGAACATGCACGACCTGTTGCGCGCCGGCGTGGTCTGACCGACGAGCAACAGACGTACCGGAGTAAACGCCCATGCAGGATATCCATGCCAAGGCCGCCAATATCCGGCTGGTCATCTTTGACGTCGACGGGGTACTGACCGACGGCGGGCTCTTCATTGGCGACGATGGCCAGGAATACAAGCAGTTCAGCTCAAAGGATGGCCACGGCATGGTGATGCTGCAGCAGTCCGGCGTCGATATCGCGATCATCACCGGACGCACATCCGAAGTCGTACGCATCCGCATGGCTAGCCTTGGCATCGAGCACGTGTTACAGGGCAAGCGTGACAAGCTGCCGGCCTACCAGGAGCTCAAGGCGGCCACCGGCCTGGACGATGCCCAGATCGCCTACGTCGGAGACGACGTCGTCGACCTGCCGGTGATGGTGCGCGTCGGTCTCGCGATCACGGTGCAGGACGGCCATCCGATGGCTAAACAGCACGCCCACTGGGTGACGGCGAGCGGCGGTGGTCGCGGTGCGGCACGCGAGGTCTGCGAGCTGATCATGGACGCCCAGGGCAGGCTCGCGCCGACGCTGAATGGCTACGTCGAGTAGCCGGCTAAGAGCGAGATGCAGCCGCGGCACCTAGTCCTGGCGCTGCTCGTTGCCGGTGCCGCGCTGCTGAGCTGGTGGCTGAGCGAGCCGCCGGCCGAGACCGCGGAGCGCAGCGCCCGACCCGACGGCCCACGCGAGGTCGCCTATCGGGTCCGCGGTTTCGAGGTCGTGCGCATGACCCCCGCCGGCATCCCGGCGCACCGGCTGACCGCCGAGACACTCTGGCATTTCATCGATGATGACACCACCGAGCTCGACACGCCGCATCTGACGGTGTTTCAGAACGACGAACCGCCATGGGAGATCGATGCCGAGCGGGCGTGGGTGTCGTCCGATGGCTCCCTGGTCCTGTTGAGCGGCGAGGTGATCATCGACCGTGCCGCCGGTGCGCGATCGCCGCCGACCACCATCGTCACCCGGGATCTTAGGGTCCAGCCAGACCAGGACTATGCCGAAACCGACGAACCGGTTAGGGTGGAGACGGACAGCGACTGGCTCACAGCCGTCGGCATGCGGGCCTGGTTGCGACCACCGTCACGCATCACCTTCCTCTCCGACGTCGAGGGTTTCTATGTGCCGCGCTAAGCGACTCCTCACCATGCTCTTGGTCCTGTCCTGCGCGCCGCTGGCCGCCCTGGAGTCGGATCGCCGTCAGCCGATCGAACTGTCGGCCGACAGCGTGGATATCGATGAGGGCAAGGGCACCAGCGTCTACCGCGGGGACGTCGACCTACGGCAGGGCACGATGCGGGTGCTGGCCGACGTGATCACGGTCCATCAACGGGCGCGCCGCCCCTACCGGATCGTGGCCGAAGGGCGGCCGGTGAAGTTTCGCCAGCAGGCCGAGAACGGCCCGGTCCGCGGCGAAGCGCGCCGGGTGGAATACGCTGTCGACAGTGAAAACCTGGAATTGATCGGCGACGCCCTACTGGTTCAGAACAACGACTCCATGCGCAGCGACCGCATCGTCTACGACCGCGAACGCGCCGTGGTCAAGGCGGGCGCCGCCGCCAAGGGAAAACAGCGGGTCCGGATCTCGATCGAGGCACCGGACAGCTGACCCTCTGACCCAGCACTGAGCATGTCGCAACTGGTTGCCGAGGACCTGGTCAAACACTATCGCGGGCGTGCGGTGGTCAATGGCGTGTCGATGCGCCTGGATGCCGGCGAGGTCGTCGGACTGCTCGGCCCGAATGGTGCCGGAAAGACCACCAGCTTCTACATGATGGCCGGTCTGGTGCCTGCCGACGCCGGGCGCGTGAGGCTCGACGGCGAGGATCTGACCGATCTGCCGATGCATGCCCGAGCGCGGCGCGGGCTCAGCTACCTGGCACAAGAGCCTTCGGTATTCCGCCGTCTTAGCGTGACCGAAAACATCATGGCGATCCTCGAGTTGCGCAAGGACCTGAGCAAGGCCGAGCGCATAGAGCGTTGCGATGCGCTGTTGGAAGAGTTCGCTATTCGCCGACTGCGCGACAGCCAGGCCATCAGTCTGTCGGGTGGGGAACGCCGACGCCTCGAGATCGCCCGTGCGCTCGCGGTCGAGCCGAGCTTTATCCTGCTCGACGAGCCGTTTGCCGGGATCGATCCCATTTCGGTCGTCGACATCCAGCACGTCGTCGCACAGCTCGCCGAGCAGGGAATCGGGATCTTGATCACTGACC
>JASFVZ010000190.1:0-5173 GCA_050049565.1 Chromatiaceae bacterium
CGCACTGTCGGGGAAGAAGTTGATGATCCGATCCAGTGCCTGGTTGGCGTTGTTGGCATGCAGCGTCGACAGGCACAGATGACCGGTTTCGGCGTAGGCGATCGCATGCTGCATGGTCGCCGCGTCACGGATCTCGCCGATCAGGATCACGTCAGGCGCCTCGCGCATCGCGTTCTTGAGCGCGTTCTTGTAGCTCATCGAATCGAGGCCGATCTCGCGCTGGTTGACGATCGACTTCTTGTGTTGGTGCAGGAACTCGATGGGGTCTTCGATCGTCAGGATGTGGCCGGTCGCATGCTGGTTGCGGTAGTCGATCATCGACGCCAGCGTCGTGGATTTACCGGAACCGGTTGAACCGACCACCAGCACCAGGCCGCGTTTTTCCATCACGATCTTTTTCAGGTTCTGCGGAAGAAAGAGCTCTTCGATGCTTGGGATCTCACCGCGGATATAGCGGATGACCATCGACGTGTCGCCGCGTTGCCGGAACACGTTGACCCGAAAGCGACCGAGCTGGGCGACCGAGATCGCCAGGTTGCATTCCAGCGTCGATTCGAACTCGCGCACCTGATCATCGCTCATTACCGAGTACGCCAGTTTGGTCACCTCGCCGGGCCCAAGCCTTGTTTCACCGATTGCCGCGGTGATGCCTTCGATCTTGATGTGTGGGCAGGCGCCGGTGCTGAAGTACAGGTCTGAACCGTTGCGCTGTACCATGAGGCGGAGATAGGGGGCGAGTTCCATGACGTCTCCCTGGTCGATTCACGTCTCCCAGAAGCAGCGGCCGGATGCCGCGAAAGTTGAGGACCCGCGCCATGCCGCCAATGACCCTGACCGGGCTGTACCGCTACCCGGTGAAATCACTGCGTGGCGCGGCCTTCGACGCGCTCGACGTGGGACGCCGCGGGCCGCTTCATGACCGCGAATGGATGGTGGTCGACGCAAAGGGGCGATTTCTCACGCAACGCCAGGAGCCCCGCATGGCGTTGATCGGTACGGGCCTCGATGACGACGGCCGCTTGACCCTGGATGCGCCGGGTACCGCATCGATCGAGGTCGGCGACCACCGGGACGAGACGGTCGAGGTGAGCATCTGGCGAGACACGGTGCAGGCGAATCCGGTGGACGCCGCGGCAGATGACTGGCTGTCGGCGTTTCTGGGTCGCCGCTGCCGGCTCGTGCGTTTCCCGACCGGACAGGTAAGGCCGGTCGATCCCGCTTACGCGACACCCGGCGACGAGGTCGGGTTCGCCGACGGTTTCCCCTTTCTGCTGATCTCCCAGGCCTCGCTCGATGCGCTCAACGGGCGACTCGAGACCCCGATACCGATGCGCCGGTTCCGCCCCAACCTGGTGATCGATGGCTGCGATCCCCATGCCGAGGACGGCTGGCGGCGCCTGCGCATCGGTGAGCTGTCGTTCAGCGTGGCGAAGTCCTGTACCCGTTGCATCATTCCGACCATCGACCCCGCGACGGCACAAAAGGGTCGCGAGCCCTTGCGCACGCTGTCGACCTACCGAAAGAAGGACAACCAGATCCATTTCGGCCAGAACCTGGTGCATGACCGACCTGGCCGACTGGCTCTGGGGATGAGCGTCGAGGTGCTCGCTTGACTGAGGATCCGCCGAGCCCCGAGCAGGCGGTATCACAGACCCGTGCCTGGCTCGAAGGATTCGTCATCGGCCTGGGGTTGTGTCCGTTCGCGCAGGCGCCGTTCCTGGCCGGGCAGGTCTCGATGCCGGTGTGCCGTGCGTCGGATTTCGAGGCGCTCTACCGCGAAATACTGTCACTGATCCTGGATTTCGTGCAGGCCGGGCCGGACGAGCGCCTGACGAGCCTGGTGCTCGTTCCCCGCGGGATGGATGAATTCGGCGACTATCTCGACCTTCTCGCTGAACTCGATGCAGCGCTGGACCAGTCCGGATTGCGCGGGATCGTGCAGATTGCGAGTTTCCATCCCGCTTACCGATTCGCCGATACGCCCGCGGACGATGCGGCCAATTACACCAATCGTTCCCCGGTGCCCATGTTCCACCTCATCCGTGAGGATCATCTGGCCGCTGCGCTGGCAGCTTATCCTGATCCGGAGGCGATACCCGAGCGCAATGTCCGCAGGTTGCGCCCACTCGACAGGCGCACACTGGGTGCCTGGTTCGAGTGAACGACGGCGCTTCAGTGGCGCAGCACCAGCGACGGGTTCGTGTTGACCTGACCGTCTGCCTCGAGCAACGCGTGGCGCACGCCATCCGGGCTTTGCACGACGAACATGGGTGTCTGGAATGCCGGTCGGCGGATGAATGCAAGCTGCCAGCCGAAATTCTCGATACTGCGCAAGGCGTTCTTCTGATCCTGATTGAGCATCGACCCGACGTTCGGCGGTACTGCGGGCATCCTGCCGCGCCGGTCGGTCACCCCGGTACTGTCCGCACTGAACCCCATGTCTGCCCCCTGGTGTTGTTCTGTGGACCGGCAATTCCCAAGAGTGTAGTCAGGGTTTGACCGGGTGGAAGCAGTCCTGACGATAAGGCGATTTCTGTTCCCAATGGGTTGGCCCGGTCGCTGACGAATGGGTGAGACGCTGCTCTTCGTTGTCGTCAGCCTGGTGTCGGCGTTCGTCCACGGCGCTTTCGGCTTCGGCTTTCCGCTGCTTGCAACGCCGCTGCTGGCGCTCGGGTTCGACCTGCGCACCGCGATCCTGCTCACCCTGGTGCCGACGGTATCGATCAACCTGATCAGTATCGTCAGCGAACGTCATTGGCGCAGCGCCCTGCAACGTTACTGGCCGATCCCGGCGTTCGCGATCGTCGGCAGTGTCATGGGCACCCAGCTCCTGTTGGCCGTGGAGCCGGAACCCTTTCGATTACTCCTGGCGCTGGTCCTGATCGCCTACCTGGTCAGTGATCATCTGCACCGCGGCGCGCAACCGGTCCATGTCGGGGAACTTGGCCAGGCGCTGTTCGGACTGGTGTTGGGACTGCTTGCCGGGGTGATCAACATCTTCGCGCCGTTGGTCGTGGTGTTCGCGCTCTACACGCAGATGCCGGCGGGCCTGATGGTCGCGACCTTCAATCTCTGCTTCATCACCAGCAAGACCGGCCAGATCCTGGGATTCGCGACGGCCGGTGCGTTCGACATCGAGATCGTTCGCCTGGCGCTCTTCGCCCTGCCGGCCATCCTTGCCGCCCTGTGGCTCGGTATCCGGGTACGGCGCAGGATCGAGACGGGCGCCTACAAACGGCTGTTGCGCGGTGCCTTGTGGGTCATCGCGCTGGCGGTGTTGGGTGACGCCGCTTGGCAGCTGCTGTCGCCGATAGATGTCCAATGACGTCCGGCCGGTCAATCATCCAGGCTGCGGCGCAACTGCTTCAGCCGGCTTTGTCGCGCCTTGTCGGTCAGCCGTTTCTCGCGTGCCGAGCGCGACGGTCGGGTCGGTCGGCGCCGTTTCGGCACCTGGCTCGCCGCTTCGACGGCGTCGGCCAGGCGCTGCAGCGCATCTGCCCGATTCTGTTCCCGGTTGCGGAAGCGTTGCGCCTTGATCACCAGCACGCCGGCGGCGGTGATGCGCTTGTCACGCGTCCGCAAGAGGCGCTGCTTGACCCCATCCGGCAGGGAGGACCGGGCGATATCGAAGCGCAGGTGCATGGCCGACGAGACCTTGTTGACGTTCTGTCCGCCGGCGCCCTGGGCGCGGATCGCCTGCCATTGCAGTTCGTCGTCCTGCAGGACGATGCCCGGGGTAATCTCCACCGTCACCTCAGGGTCCCGCCCGGTCAGCCCGCCGGCACCAGGCGCACCAGGCGGCCGTTGTTGGCGTCCGTCAGCAGGTAGAGCAGGCCATCGGGCCCGAGGCGGACGTCGCGGATGCGGCCCAGCCGACCGGTCAACAGACGCTCCTCGTGCACCACCTCTTGATCGCTGAGCTCGAGGCGAACCAGTTCGCGGGTCTTCAGTGCGCCGACGAACAGGTTGCCTTGCCAGCCGGGAAACGCGGTCCCCTCGTAGAGCGCCATCCCCGACGGCGCGATCGACGGGGTCCACTGGTACAGCGGTTGTTCCATGCCCGGTTTGGCCTGACCCTCGCCGATCGAGGTGCCGGTGAAATAGTTGACGCCGTAAGTGATCACCGGCCACCCGTAGTTCGCGCCCGGTCGCGGGATGTTGATCTCGTCGCCGCCCTGGGGTCCGTGCTCATGGGTCCAGAGACGCCCGCTGCGGGGATCGAGCACGGCACCCTGGATATTGCGGTGGCCGTAGCTGTAGATCTCGGGCAGGGCGTCGCTGCGTCCGACAAACGGGTTGTTGGACGGGACCCGGCCGTCATCATGCAGCCGGATGACGCTGCCGGCGTGATCGTCGAGGGCCTGGGAGCGCGGCCGGTCCCCCCGATCGCCGAGTGTGATGAAAAGCATGCCGTGCTGATCGAACACCAGGCGAGAGCCGAAGTGTCGGCCGGCGCCGGACTTGGGCCGCATTCTGAAGATCACCTCGACATCGGTCAGTTGGTCCCCGTCCAGGCGGCCGCGTCCCACCGAGGTGCCGAATCCGCCGTCACCGGGCTCGGCAAACGAGAAATAGACCCAGCGGTTGGTCGTGAAGTCCGGGTGCAATACGACGTCCAGCAGCCCGCCCTGGCCGTGTTGACTGATCCTGGGAAGGCCGCCGATCGGGTCCGGTTTCAGACGTCCGGCGGCATCGATACGGCGCAGGGTTCCGCGCCGCTCGCTGACCAGATAGCCGCCGTCCGGCATAAAAGCCACTGCCCAGGGGTGCTCGAGCCCGTCGCTGATCTGTTCGATGCGGAAGTCCGCCTTCTCACTTGAGACGACCTCGTCGGCCACTACCGGCGCGACCAGCAACGTGAAAACAATCGAAACGAGCATTGGGAATCGCATGTCGGTTACCGCTTGGAATCGCAATGCCCGCATTCTGGTGAGCCATCGCGGAGCCGGCAAGGGCCCTGATGGCAGGGAAACGGCGTCAGTCGGCGTTTATCGCCGCCTCAAGCGCTTCGGCGGCGTGCAGCCAGTCGTCTTCGGCCGTCGCGCAGGCCCGATCGAGGTCGGCCTTGTCCTTCAGCAAGCGCTGCAGCCGTGCCTTCTCGCCGGCCTCGTACAGTCGCGGGTCAGCCAGGAGCCCCTCCAGCGCGGCGCGGTCGTCATGCAGGGTGTTCAGT
>JASFVZ010000191.1:0-5172 GCA_050049565.1 Chromatiaceae bacterium
TAACGAGCAGCTGGACCGGGCCGGTCGCTACCTGATGCACGGCTGACCGGTCGGGTCTCTGCATCGTGCGTTTGGACTGCTAAATCCTGAAGCCCCCGTGGCGGCGCCGGATACGGTAGTCGATGAAGGCGACCCCGCCGGCGAAGCCGAGCAGGAGCATACCTATTGCGAACAGCCAGGGGATCCAGGGGGACCATGCACGGTTGCCGCTCTCTGCGTCGCCCGGGTCGCCGCTGCCCGGTGCAAGGATCAGTCCCTGGGTCGCCGCCAGACGGTCCAGCGCGATTCGGACCTCGTCGTTGACGATCGCGAGTTGTTCCCGCGCCCGGCCTTCGTTGCGCGCAACGTCGAGCGCAGCTTCGAGCTCGGCTATGCGTTCCCGGGCCGCCTCGAGGTCCGCGCCATCGCTTGCCGCTGGCGCCGAGCCCTGGCCGCCTTCATCGGTGGACTCGCCGCGCAGCTTCGCGAGTTCCAGCCCCATCTGCCGGAGCTTCGCCTGGGTCTCGAGCAGCATTGCCCTGGCGGGTTTCTCCTCCGTTACATAGCCTGCTTCGACCCAGCCGGTGGTGTCGTCGCCGAGCCGCACCTGGGCGAAGCCCGACTCGCGATCCAGCACCTCGAGCGGCGTGCCGCTGGATAGCAGCTGTAGCGGCTGGCCCTCCGCCTTGGGCGCCGGATACAGTGCGACCACCAGTTTGTCGGTGATGTGCGCGGCCTTACCCTGGCCGGATGCCAGCACCAGCAGAAGTATCAGAACGTGGGTCAGTCGGATCATCGTCGTATGGCCGCATGGCAGAGCCGGCATTGTAAGCCGACCGGTCGCCCGGCGTAGCTCAGACCGCCGAACCGGTCGCTGCGATGATCTGCTGACCCTGGGATGTCACGCGGCGATTCCGGAGTGGCGCAGCAGCGGATCGACGCTCGGCTCACGTCCGCGAAACGCAACGAACAGTTCCATGGCATCCGCGGAGCCACCGCGCTCGAGGATGTTTTCGAGGAACGACTGCCCGGTGGCTTGATCGAAGATTCCGCGTTCCTCGAACAAGGAAAACGCGTCGGCTGACAGCACTTCCGCCCATTTGTAGCTGTAGTAACCGGCAGCGTAGCCGCCCGCGAAGATATGCGTGAAGCTGTGTGCAAAGCGATTCCATTCAGGCGGTTGGATCACCGCGACTTCGCGCCGCACTTCATCGAGGATCTGGTAGATCCGCGCGCCCCGAGACGGGTCGTATTCCCGGTGGATGCGGAAATCGAACAACGCGAATTCCAGTTGGCGGACCATCAGCATGCCGGACTGGAAGTTCTTGGCCGCGATCATCCGGTCGTAGAGTTCGTCCGGGATGCGCTCGCCGGATTCGTAATGTGCCGCGAACAGGTCGAGTGCTTCCCGCTCCCAGCAGTAGTTCTCCATAAACTGCGACGGCAGTTCCACCGCGTCCCATGCGACGCCGTTGATGCCGGAAATTGCGGAGTAGTCGACGCGCGTCAGCATGTGATGCAGGCCATGACCGAACTCGTGGAACAGGGTCTCGACCTCGTTGTGGGTCAGCAGCACCGGCTTGTCGCCAACCGGCGGCGTGAAGTTGCAGGTCATGTAGGCGACCGGTATCTGCTCGATTGCTTCAGTCTTCAGGCGCGACTGGCAATCCGCCATCCAGGCCCCGCCCCTCTTGTTCGGTCGAGCGTAGAGATCGAAATAGAACTGGCCCCGCAGCCCGCCGTCATGGTCGCGGATCTCGTAGAAGCGCACGTCGGGGTGCCAGGCATCGATGCCTTCGACTTCGTGGAAGGTGACACCGTAAAGACGGCCGACCACCTCGAACATGCCGCGGATGACCCGGGTGACCGGAAGATAGGGTTTCAGCTCCTCCTGGGTGATGTTGTAGCGGTGCTGACGCAGCTTCTCGCTGTAGTAGGCGATGTCCCAGGGAAAGAGTTCCTGCTTGTCATACTCCCGGGCAGCAAACTCGCTCAGCTCGTCGAGTTCGCGCTGGGCCTGCAGCTTCGAGCGTGCCGCGAGGTCATGCAGGAAGCTCAGGACCTCGTCGGTCGTCCGTGCCATCTTGCGCGCCAGGGAACGCTCCGCGTAATTCGCGAAGCCAAGCAGCTGGGCCTGCTCGTGGCGCAGGTCGAGAATGCGTGCCATGTTGTCGGTGTTGTCATAGGTGCCCGCGTGGGGGCCCTGGTCGCTGGCCCGGGTCTGGTAGGCGCGATAGAGCTCCTCGCGCAACGCCGCGTTGTCGGCATAGGTCATCACCGGAAAGAAAGACGGATAATCCAGGGTCAGCAGCCAACCGCTCCCACCGCGCTGTTCGGCCGTGTGGGCCGCCAGTTCGACCGCGGAATCCGGCAGACCGGCGAGGGCGGCGACGTCATCGATCCGCTTCGACCAGGCGTTGGTGGCATCGAGCACATTGTCCGAGTACTTGCTGGTCAGCGCTGACAGTTCCTGGCTGATCGCCTTGAAGCGGGCCTTCTTTTCGGCCGGCAGATCGACGCCGGACAGATGAAAATCCAGTAGGGCGTTTTCGAGCACCTTTCTTTGATCGGGCTCCAATGCGTCTGCGTCCTCGGCCAGCGCCTTGTACGCGGCGTACAGTCGTTCGTTCTGACCCATTTCTGTGCCATAGTCCGAGAGCTTTGGCAGACAGGCGTTATAGGCCTCGCGCAGCGCCTCGCTGTTCATGACCGAATTCAGGTGAGAAACCGGTGACCAGGCGCGCTCCAGGCGGTCTTCCCAGAGTTCGATCGGTTCCACCAGACTCTCCCAGGTCGGTTTGCCGAGGGTGTCCAACAGCGATTCGATGCGTTGCCGGTTCTCGGCCAGCAACCTGTCGATAGCCGGCTCGACGTGTTCAGGGGCGATGGCCGAAAAACGCGGCAGGCCTTCCTGGTTCAGCAGGGGATTGGACATGGGGGGCTCCGACAGACTCGATGTGGCAAATTCTTGCATGCCAGGCGCTCGAGTAGGATGCGGATAACCGCGGCCTTGTCGGCAGAATGGCCGCCGGCCCGACGCGAACCTTGGCGACCGACGTCTATCGGCCCGGCGTCAGGGTCGGGTTGTACAGCAGCTGCACGTTCATCTCGTCGGCCGGAACCGGTCTGCCGAAGAGATAGCCTTGCGCCTCATCGCAGCCGGTCCCGCGCAGAAAAGCGCTCTGCTCGGCGTTCTCGACGCCTTCTGCGACGACGCGCAGTCCGAGGCTGTGGCCCATCGCGATGATCGCCGAGACGATCGCGGCATCGTCTCGGTTGTCGGGTATGTCACGCAGGAACGATCGGTCGATCTTGAGCTTCCGCACCGGAAAGCGTTTGAGGTAGGACATCGAGGAGTTGGCGACGCCGAAATCGTCGATGACAAGGTGGACGCCCATTTCGTGCAGGGCCTGCATCTGCTGCTCGGCGAGGTAGGGGCCCTCCATGACCCAGGTCTCGGTGATCTCGAGTTCCAGATCGTTGCCCGACAGTCCGCTGTCGAGCAGTGCTTGGGCTACGGCCTCGCGCAGCCCTTCACCGTGAAACTGCCGGCCAGAGACATTGACCGCGATGCGACCGAAGTCGAGCCCCTGAGCGCGCCACTGTTGCGCCTGGTGGCAGGCCTGCTTCAGGACCCAGCTGCCCAGCGCGACAATCAACCCGGTGTCCTCGGCGAGTGGGATAAAGCGTGTCGGGGCCACCAGCTCGCCAGCGTCGTCGCGCCAGCGCAACAGCGACTCAACCGCAACCAGCCTGCCCGTTACCAGGTCATACTGCGGCTGGTAGCAGAGGTTGAACTGATCGTGGTTCAGTGCCTGGCGCAGCTGCCGACCGAGCCGCAGGCGCTCTTCGGCACGACGGTTCATCTCGGGCTCGTAGAAGGCATAGCGGTTCTTGCCGTGCTGCTTGGCCTGGTACATCGCGGCATCGGCGTGTTTGAACAGGGTCGGTACGTCGCTGCCGTCATCCGGATAGACGGCGATGCCGATACTGGCGGTGACGTGTCCGGTCTGTCCGGACAGTGCGTAGGGTTCGGTGATCACCTGCAGGAGTTGGTCGCAGGTCGCCTGCACGTCGCTGTCCTGGTCGACCTGGCTCAGTACCACTGCAAACTCATCGCCGCCTATGCGTGCGACGACGTCTGCCTTGCGCAGCCGCGATGTCAGACGTTCACCGACCTGGCGGAGCAGTTCGTCGCCGGCCGCATGGCCCAACGCATCGTTGACCAGCTTGAAGCCGTCGAGGTCAAGGAACAGCAGGGCGAGGCGGGTGTTGTTGCGCGCCGCATGGTTGATCCCTTGCAGCAGGCGATCCTGCAACAGTACCCGGTTCGGCAGTTCGGTTGTCGCGTCATAGTGCGCCAGCCGGTGGATGCGCTCTACCGCAAACTTCTCTGCGGAGATATCGGTGAACAGGCTGAGCGTATAGCGCTTTGCGCTGCCCGGCGATGCGATCGATATGGAGCGTCGACTTTCCGGAAAGATCTCGCCGTCGCTGCGCCGACTCCATAGCTCGCCGCTCCAGGTATCGCCGGCGTTAAGTGCCTGCTGAATCGATTCGCGCACGCTCGGGTCGTCGCGACCGGCACTGAGCAGGGTATCGAGACGACCGGTTACCGCCTCGCTCGACCAGCCGGTAGTCCGACTGAATGCCTCGTTCACCAGCACGATGCGGTGCTCGCTGTCGCACAGCATCCCGGCCTGCGGCAGCTGATCGAACAGGCTGGCGGCAAGACGCAGATCGCTGATCGTGACCTGCCGGGCGAGTTCGCCGGCGATCCGCCCGGCGACCACCCGCAGCAAGCCGTCGTGGTCGGTGGACACAGGCAGCCGCTGGGCATCGCCGATGACCAGGACGCCGCGTAGCGCGCCGTCAATATCGATCAGTGCCTGGCCGCGATAGGCACTGATCTGTAGCGTGCCGGGCCAGCGGCAACCCGGGTAAGCCAGTCGGCAGTCCCGCTCAATCGACAACGACCCTTTGGCCAGGACGTCGGCACAGGGAGAACCCGCGAGTTCGTACTCGAACCCGGTGTCGGGTTGTCCATTGGCGAAAAAAGCCAACGTTGACAGTCGGTTGCCCCTGTCATTGGTGACAGCGATAAAGGCATGGCTGGCATCGAATGCCCGAATGAGCTGTTCCAGTGCCAGTTCGAACAGGTCCGCCGGAGAGTCGTCGGACGGGCGTCCGGCG
>JASFVZ010000192.1:0-5165 GCA_050049565.1 Chromatiaceae bacterium
AATCGCGCTGTCGCCGAGGCCGTCCCGATCCCCGTGATCGCCTCGGGCGGCGTCGGCAGTCTGCAGCACCTGGTGGACGGGGTAAAAAAAGGCGGCGCCGACGCGGTTTTGGCGGCTTCGATCTTCCACTTCGCCGAGTACAGCATCGGCGATGCCAAACGCTTCATGGCGGATAGCGGCATCGAGGTCCGGCTGTGAGCGCGGATACCCTGGCGCGATTGGCCGAGGTCCTGGAGCAGCGCAAGTCGGCGGACCCCGACAGTTCTTACGTGGCCAAGCTGTACGGCAAGGGTCTCGATGCCATTCTCAAGAAGATCGGCGAAGAGGCCACTGAGACCGTGATGGCGGCGAAAGACGCCGATCGTGACAAGGTTATCTATGAAACCGCTGATTTATGGTTTCATAGCATGGTCCTTTTGGCCCATCAGGGTCTACATCCCGATGACGTGCTCGCCGAGTTGGATCGGCGGTTCGGTCTGTCGGGCCTCGAGGAAAAGGCCCGCCGCGGCGAATAGCCCCGCTCCGCCGCCTTGTGCCCCGGGTGCATGCGGTATCATGCCCACCTCGATTTGCGACCCGTCGGAACGCCGGCCGGGTCAGTACCGGAGAGAACAATGGGATTTGGCGGAATCAGTATCTGGCAGCTTCTGATCATTCTGGTGATCGTCTTGCTGCTGTTTGGCACCAAGCGGCTGCGCAACCTTGGCGGTGACCTGGGAAATGCCGTTAAGGGTTTCAAGAAGGCGATGGGCGACGAGGAAAAGAAAGACGACAAGGCGCCCGAGAAGCTCGAAAAAGCCGATGAGAAGATCATCGAGGGCGAGGCGACACGCGAGAAGGAAAAGTCGTAAAGCCATAGCCGGTTGAGGCATCACGATGTTCGACGTCGGATTCTTCGAGCTGCTGCTGCTCGGTGTTGTTGCGCTGCTTGTCGTAGGACCGGAGCGCCTGCCGAAGCTGGCCCGTACCGCCGGCATGTGGCTGGGACGCGGCAGGCGGTTCATCTCGTCGGTGAAGGACGACATTGATCGGGAGATCAAGGCCGACGAGCTGCGCGAGATCCTGGAGAAGCAGAAACGCAACAACCCGTTGCACGAGATCGTCGAAGAGACCAAGGGCACGTTTGACGAGGTCCGTTCGGACGCCGAAAAGGCGCTCGGCGTGAAGAAGCAGTCGTCCGCCCCGGACGAAAAGCATGACGGATAACGCCCAGCTGCCCGAGCAGCCTTTCCTCAGCCACCTGGTTGAGTTGCGCGATCGCCTGATGCGCATGGTGCTGGCGATCCTGATCATCTTTCTCGGGTTGTTCCCGTTCGGCAACGATATCTATGTCTTCATTGCCGACCCGCTGATGCGCGTGTTGCCTGAGGGCACGAGCATGATCGCGACCCAGGTCGCGTCACCCTTCCTGACCCCGTTCAAACTTGCCCTGGTCAGTGCGGTGTTCCTCGCGATGCCATACCTGCTGCATCAGTTCTGGGGGTTCATCGCGCCGGGCCTCTACCAACACGAAAAACGTCTGGCGCTGCCGCTGCTGGCCTCCAGTGTGCTGTTGTTCTACCTCGGTGCCGCATTCGCGTTCTGGGTGGTGTTCCCGCTCGTGTTTGCGTTTCTTACGAGCGTCGCGCCGGAAGGCGTCGCCGTGATGACCGACATCACGCACTACCTCGATTTCGTGTTGATGCTGTTCTTCGCCTTCGGGCTTGCCTTCGAGGTGCCGATCGCCACCATCGTGCTGGTGCTGGCGGGTGCCACCACGCCGGATAAGCTGGCGGCCAAGCGGCCGTTTGTCATCGTTGGGGCTTTCGTGCTCGGGATGCTGTTGACCCCGCCGGACATCATCTCGCAGACGCTGCTCGCGATGCCCATGTGGGTGTTGTTCGAGGTCGGTCTGATCCTTTCCCGCCTGGTGGTCAAGAACCGGGCGAAGCGCGAGGAAGAGGAAGATGACTATGCGCATGCCGCGGCGGGTGCCGCGCCGGTCACCGCCTCGGGTTTCGAGCCGCTCAACGAAGACGAGATGGAGACCGAGTTCGACCGGATCGAGCGCGAATTCGAACAACTCGAACCGCCGGCCGACGAGTCGCCCCGCGACCTTGACGACGGTCCACCGGACGGAGGCCCGGCTGAAGGCCCAAAGGGCGACCCGACGTCGCCAGAAGGGAACATTGAAGCGCCATCGGACGGCTTCACGGCAGAGGACTCAGCCGACATGCTCGACGAAGAGCTGGCGTTTCCACCGCGCACGGCGACCGAGGCCCTGGTCGACGCCAAGCTGGAACAGGTCAAGGCGCTGCGCAACACCGGGGCAATCGACGAGGCTCGAAGGCTGCTCTACGAGATCCTGACCGACGGCAACACGATCCAGGTCAAGGTTGCACGCAACATCCTGGAGCAGCTTGACAGCTGAGGTGGCGATAGGCCGTTGTCTGGGCAGGCTGGTGCTGCTCGGCACGCTGGCAAGCGGTTATGTGGCTGCCGGCGGCCTGAGCAATGGTCTTCAGGGTCATCCGTCGCCCTACCTCGCGATGCACGCTGATGACCCGGTCGCGTGGCAGGACTGGGGTGAGCCCGCTATTGCCCATGCACGCGAAACCGACCGGCTGTTGTTCGTATCATCCGGCTATTTCGCCTGCCACTGGTGCCACGTGATGCAGCGCGAGAGCTATAAGAACCCGGAGATCGCCACGCTGATCAACCGGAACTTCGTGCCGGTCAAGCTCGATCGCGAGCTGCACAGCGCGCTCGACAGCTTCCTGATCGACTTCGTCGACCGCACGACGGGCCAGGCCGGTTGGCCGCTGAATGTCTTTTTGACTCCCGAGGGCTATCCACTGATCGGGGTGACCTACCTTCCGCCTGACCGGTTCGCTGAGATGCTCGTGCGCACCGATCGGGCCTGGGCCGATCAGCGCGGCCGCCTGCGCGATCTGGCGCGCCGCACCTCGCGGCAGTTGCGCCTAGCGGGGGCAGGTGCAGATAAGCCCGTGCCTGCGTTGTCGCCAGACGCGTTGAGGGATGCCCTGCTGGACCAGACCCTGCAGCTGGCCAATCCGATGGAAGGTGGGTTTGGGGACCAGAGCCGGTTTCCGATGGTGCCGCAGCTCCTGGCGTTGCTCGATCTGTATCCGGACAAGCCCGATCCGGACCTCGATGAATTCTTGCGGCTGACGCTCGACGCCATGGCCGGGCAGGGGTTGCGCGACCATCTTGGCGGCGGCTTCTTTCGCTACACGGTCGATCCAGGCTGGCAGACACCGCATTTCGAGAAGATGCTGTACACCCAGGCCCTGCTGGCGGAGGTCTTCATGCGGGCAGCCGACGTCTTCGGGCGCCAGGACTATGCCGACGTCGCCCGCGATACCCTGACTTTCGTCGCGCGCGAGATGCCCGGAGCGCAGGGCGGCTACGTGGCGAGTTTTTCGGCGATCGACGGCGCGGGGGAAGAGGGCGGCTTCTATCTCTGGTCCGTTGAGCAGTTGCAAGCGGTTCTCGACGAGTCGGACACGGCGCTCGCGCGCCGCCACTGGGCAATGCTCGGACGCTCACCGTTCGACCTGGGCCACCTGCCGCGACGCGGTGAGCCGGCGTCCGAGACTGCCGCTGCGCTGCGGACCGATCCGGGCGCTCTGCGTTCACGCCTGAGCCAGATACGATCAAGGCTCCTTACCGCGCGTGCGACGCGCGAACTGCCGGTCGATCGTAAGGAGCTCGCCGGTTGGAACGGCCTGCTGTTGGCCGCGTTCTCCAGGGCCGCGGTGCGATGGAACGATCCGACCTTTGGAAAGGCCGCCCAGCGCATCGCGGATTTCCTGCATAACAGGCTGTGGCGGGGCGGGGTTCTATACAGGGCGGTGTCGATCGATGCCGACGGAACAGTAAACCCGCTCGGTACGGCGTCGCTCGCCGATTACGCCTACGCCGCCTACGGCATGGAGGCCTACGCGAGGTTAAGCGGTGATCCATCCGATCAGACCTTTGCAACCGTGTTGCAGAATCTCGCGTGGCAGCGTTTTCACGGCCCCGGCGGCTGGCGTAGTGAACAGCGGCCACTGATACCGGCAATGGTCGAAGAGCCGGTGATCGCCGAGGGGGCCTTGCCGGCGCCCTCGGCGATCCTGATCCGCCTGTCGCGCCAGAGCGCGGTTTCGTCGCTGGTCCAACGGGCTGCGGCGGCCGCAGAGCAGGGCAGGGCAAAGGTGCAGGCTGAACCGTTCTGGTACGCAGGTCATCTGTCGGCGCTCTTGGAAGGTAGCGCTAACGAAGACCGGGCGGCCAACTCCGTCCGTTAACTCGCATCTCGCATCACTGTCAGGACGAGCGCGCGGAACGGTCGCAAGGACCAAGCTCGCGGTATAAAACGCCTCTTTATGTTGATTGTGTGCCAGCCGGATCTGAAACTGCGAGGCAGGTTCGCGACGTCAGCGCTGGGGCAGCCTCGCCCTCTTGTAGTCAATTAATTCAGAAAAAACTTATTTACTAATAAACAAATAATTGATACGTTGGTGCTCGTTGAACCCGACTTTGACACTTTCTAGGCACACGTAGGCCTCGACCCACGCAATACTGCGGGTTTCCGGGCGATTGGGCTGAAAATGCCTAGTCACACGGATTTTTCAAATTTTCCGATTTTTCGCCTATGCTGGCGGATATGTACCTGCGCGAGAGCAAACAGAAACGGCGCGATGGTCGGGTCGTCACCTACCTGCAGATTGCCGAAAACGTCTGGAATCCGGAAAAGCAACGGTCACAGGCCCGTATCGTTTACAACTGCGGGCGGGGCGACGATCCGGATACCGTGGAGCGGCTGCGTCGATTGGCGCACAGTATTTTGCGCCGCTGTTCGCCCGAGGAGATTGTCGCGGACGGGGCTGAATGGTCATTGCTCTGTGCCTGGCCTTATGGCGATGTTTACGCGCTGGAGATGATCTGGCAACGCCTGGGGATCGATGCGGTGATTCGCCAACAGGTTGCCAAGCGACAATTCGGGTTCGATATGGAACGCGCCCTGTTCGCACTGGTCGCCAATCGCGCTTGTGCACCGGCCTCAAAGCTCTACTGTCACGAACAGTGGCTCAAGGAAGACGTCCATATCCGCGGCGCCCGCACACTGGCACTCCATCAACTGTATCGCGCGATGGATTTCCTGGAGGCGAACAAAGCGG
>JASFVZ010000193.1:0-5145 GCA_050049565.1 Chromatiaceae bacterium
CCTGGAAGATGCCGTCGCCGGCACCAGTGTCAAGATCGATGTCCCGACCTGGGCATCCTGTAACAGCTGCGGCGGCTCGGGCGCGCGCAAGGGATCGTCGCCGAAGACCTGCGGGACCTGCCAGGGCGCGGGCCAGGTGAGGATGCAGCAGGGTTTCTTCTCCGTGCAGCAGACCTGTCCGACCTGTCGCGGACGTGGGACCGTGATCGACGATCCCTGTCCGTCGTGTCGCGGCCAGGGACGTGTGCAGGAGAACAAGACGCTCTCCGTCAAGGTGCCGCCCGGGGTCGATACCGGTGACCGGATCCGCCTGCAGGGCGAGGGCGAAGCGGGCGATCACGGCGGCCCACCGGGCGACCTCTATGTCCAGGTGCATGTGCGCGAGCATCCGATCTTCACACGCGAGGACAGTCACCTGTTTTGCGAGGTCCCGATCGCATTCACGACCGCAGCGCTCGGCGGCGAACTCGAGGTGCCTACGCTGGACGGCAAGGTCAAGCTGAAGATTCCGGAGAGCACCCAGACCGGCAAGATGTTTCGCATGCGTGGCAAGGGTGTCAAGCCCGTGCGGGGCGGCCCGCAGGGCGACCTGATCTGCCGGGTCGTTGTGGAAACACCGGTCAAGTTGACGGACCAGCAGCGGGGTCTGCTGCAACAACTCGAGGACTCGCTGAAAGGGGGTGGCTCGAAACACAGCCCGAACGCCCACTCGTGGGTCGACAGCGTCAAGGGCTTCTTCGAAAAGATGGGCCTATGATGCCGCTGCGGCGTCTGGCGCGGACAGGGTAAGAGGAGATCGCACGATGCGGATAGCAGTAGTCGGTGCCGCAGGGCGCATGGGCAAGACGTTGATCGAGGCGGTCGAGCAGGCCGAGGGACTCGACCTCGGCGCCGCGACGGAGCAACCCGACTCCAGCCTGATCGGTGCCGACGCGGGCGAGGTCGCGGGGGTCGGAAAGCGCGGGGTGATGATCTCGCACAGCCTGACGAAAGTCGTCGATGCCTTCGACCTGGTGATCGATTTCACCAGCCCGGCGGCCACGATGGTGCATCTGGATGTCTGCCGTCAGCATGGCAAGGCGATGGTGATCGGTACCACCGGGCTCGACGAGACGCAGAAAGTCAGGATCAGCGACGCCGCGGAGGACATCGGCATTGTCTTCGCACCCAACATGAGCGTCGGGGTCAATCTGTGTTTCAAACTGCTGCAGGTCGCTGCGCGGGTGATGGGCGATGAGGCCGACATCGAGATCGTCGAGGCGCACCATCGGCACAAGGTCGATGCGCCGTCGGGTACCGCGTTGCGGATGGGCGAGGTCATCGCCGACACCCTGGGTCGTGACCTCAATGACGTGGCGGTCTATGGCCGCGAGGGACAGACCGGCCCACGCGATCGGAATACGATCGGCTTTGAAACCATTCGAGCGGGTGACGTGGTCGGTGAGCATACGGTCTGGTTCGCGACCGAGGGCGAACGCGTCGAGGTCTCACACAAGGCATCGAGTCGGATGACCTTTGCCAAGGGTGCCGTGAGGGCAGCTGCCTGGTTGCAGGGGCGGAACCAGGGACTCTACGACATGCAGGATGTCCTGGGCCTGCGCTGATCGAAAGCGGCTGCTTTGGCTGTCGGCCCTGGTCGCGATGCTGACGGCGTGTGGCACAGACGACAGCCCGGAGGCGCAGCTGCGGGCAGCGGTCGATGCCTTCGTCGACGCTGTCGAGGCCGCGGCCCCGCGTGCCGCCGGTGACATCCTCCATTCGGCCTACCGTGATGCCCGTCATCCCGATAAGCGCAGCGCGGTTGCGACCTTGTTCTGGTACACGCGACAGCACAGCGCCGTACACCTGTTCACCGCGATCCGAGCGATCGAACTCGATCCGAGCGCCGGCAGCGCGCGCAGCCGGATACTTGTCGCAATGGCGGGCGTGCCGATCGAGTCGATTGAGACGCTCGTGTCGCTCAACGCGGACCTGTACCGCTTTGACGTCGACTGGCAGTTGGAGGAGGGTGCCTGGCGGGTTATCTCGAGCCGCTGGCAGCGGGCGGATCTGTCGTCGCTCTGAGCGGCTATTGTGCGGGCGGCTCCACGACGGGGCGGGCAGTGCCCGACAGCAGCGCCCTCAGCGTCTCGCCCTGCGCGGCCAGGCCGGCATCGGCTTCCGCGAAGTACCACTCGACCGCGGCGCGTACCTGGGGCATCTGGCGTTTGCGCAGCGTGAGTGTGCCGCCGGAATGGGTCGCGCAGCTGCGCGCGGTATCCAGCAGTGCCTCTCGAGAGACCTGGGCGCATTCGGAGCCGCCGTCGGGAAAGGCCGCGTGTGCATAGGCCGACACCGCCTCGGCCAACGTCGCGGCCAGCGGCGCCGGCAATTCGACTTCCACGACGCGGCGGCGCATGCGTATCAGCTTTGACCGTAAACCGGGATCGCGGCGCCGGTGACGCAGCGGGCGGCGTCCGAGGCGAGAAACAGCACGACATCGGCCAACGCATCGGGCGGTACCCAGCGGCTGAAATCGGCATCGGCCATCGATTCGCGGTTCTCGGGTGTATCGACGGTGCCGGGCAGGATGCAATTGACCGTGATGTTGTCGAACTTGTTCTCTGCCGCCAGCGATTCGGTCAGCGTGCGAACGGCCGCTTTCGACGCGCAGTAGGGCCCCATGCGCCCCTTGCCGTTCTCGGCGGCACGCGCCGAGACGTTGATGATGCGCCCACCGCCGTTGTCGAGCATCACCGGTATCGCCCGCCGGCAGGTGTTGAACACGGTGCGGACGTTCAGGTTCATCATGAAGTCCCACTCACGGTCCTCGGTATCCTGGATCAGCGGCCCCATCGTGAAGCCGCCGGCGATGTTGGCCAGCACATCGATGCCGCCGAAGTCGTCGACGACCTGTTGCAGGATGTCGGATGTCGCGGCCGGATCGATCAGGTTGCCCGGGTAGGACCGGGCGGCTGCCTGCCCGGAAAGGGATTCGAGCACATGGTCGAGCCCCTCGGCGTTCAGGTCGAGCAGTGCCAGGCGGGCACCGGCCGCCGCGAAACGCCGTGCGACCGATTGGCCAAGGTTGCCGGCTGCGCCGGTCACGACGACGACCTTGTTGGCGAACTCACTCATAGCGGAAATCCCCGGATCCGTTGCGAAAGATCACGCGAGGTTAGTCGTCTGTGCCGCGGCAGCAAAGCGGTCCGTGGTCGGGTTATCAGGCCGGCTCTCCGAGAAACTTGGCGCGGGTTGTGCATCGTGCATCGCGTCGATCGGTGACGGCGTCGCTGCCGTCCCGGTCGCCCGTATTCAAATGAGGGCACCCGACATGTTCGCGATCCCACTACCGTCCGGCCTGCAGGCGACGCTCCAGCAGGGTGCGAAGCCGGCCAACAGCGTCAGCGGAGACCTGCAGGAGATGTTGACAGGTCCAGATGGCCTGCACCCGGCATTCTCAGCCGAGTTGCATGCGCTGCTACTGAACATGTCACCGCAGATGCTGCAGCGTTTGGAATCACTGGTCGCGGGCGGCATCGAATTGCCGCAGGCGGCAAGACAGCTCCTCGGCGAGTTTGCCGCAGCGCCCATGGCCGGCTCGTTCGAAGAGCGTCCGCTGGCATCCGCGAACAGCGACGGCGGCAGGTCTGGCCTGCCGGTGTTCGTCAAGGCCCCGGCATTGCCGCAGCTTGCGCAGATGATTCCAGGGCCTGCAACTGCCGAGGTGATCGCGACCGGTTTCCCACCGCCCGGCACACACCACCTCGGCGTCGATTGGTCTTTCAGGAACGGTCTTTCGCCGCAATTGACCAGCAGCCTGCTCGACATGGGGATACCCCAGACCGTCGGCGGCAGGAGCTGGCCGGGTGCGCTTGCCGAGCGGGTCGTCTGGATGGCCCAGGGCGATCATCAGTTCGCGAGACTGACCCTGAACCCCCCTCAGCTCGGCCCCTTGGAGGTGCGTGTCAGCGTCAGTCAGGACCAGGCGAGCGTCACCTTCGTCGCCGCGCATGCGGCCGTCCGCGAGGCGCTCGAGGCGGCCATGCCGCGCCTGCGCGAGATGCTGGATCAGCAGTCGCTGGCCCTGGTCCATGCCGAAGTCGCCGACCCCGGTGCACAGCAGCGCGAGGCCGAGCACGGCCCCGTCGCCGGGCAACCGACCCAAGAGGCGCTCGATCGGTCCGACCAGCGGTTGGACGATGATGCCGGTCGGACACCTTCGCTCGAGCTGCCGGTCGGTAAGGGGCTGGTCGACCTGTTCGCCTGACATGGCGGCGCGGCATCCGCCCGACGGGCGTTCCCTGATATCATTGCCGGCTGGGATCAGGGGGTTGCGCGGGCCGTCGGGAGATCGGGGTGATTCTTCTCAAACTGCTGTTTCTGCTGGGCTTTATGCTCGTCGGGGCGAGTTTTGCGATGATCAACGATGCACCGGTCGTCGTCGATCTCTACTTCATGCGACCGCAACTGCCGCTGTCGATTTTGCTGTTGCTGGCGCTCGGCTGCGGCATCTTGCTCGGCGGGCTGGCCGGGTCGGTGTATTTCATGCGGGTCAAGAAGGAGAACGCCGACCTGCGCCGCAAGGCACGACTGGTCAGTGAAGAGGTACAGAACCTGCACACCATGCCGGTCAAGGGACACTAGCGGTGATGCAGGGGCTGCTGCTGTTGCTGCTGCGACCGGTTGCGGCGGCCTGGGGATGGCTGGCGGCCCGCGCGGCCGTGCGTGAGGCCGCCGCGGCCGCCCATCTGAAGCGTGCGCTCAACACCATTCGCGGACGTCTCCGGACCAATCATCAGCAGGCGCAGTTCGCCGCGGTGCGCGGTGACCATGCGGCGGCGATCAGGCGGTCGCGCAGCATTGCGATCGACGCGCGGTTGCCGGACGGGGGATCGACGCGCTTCGTCAAAGGGCCGCGCGAGCACAGCGAGCAGTGGCTCGACGAGCGTCCGGTCCATCAATGCACCCACTGCGGCTTCGCCGCGCGCACCCTGCGCTGGCAGCGGCCCAGCCACCGCCGCTGGAGCAGGATCGAGCGCAGGCTCAACGCCGAGTGTGAGCCCCGTGAGGCGCTGGGGGCGACGTCCAACTGATGCATAAGCCAACTGTGATCGTGGCGCTTGATTTTCCATCGGCCGACGGGGCACTGGCGCTGGTGGAGCG
>JASFVZ010000018.1:0-10917 GCA_050049565.1 Chromatiaceae bacterium
GCCGTGTCTTCGGGCATCTGATGGCGCTGCTGACCCTGATGAAAGCGCAGCCGCTGGCCTACAACAAGGACAATCAGGAAGACAAGGAACCCCTGTTCGACACGGTCGACAACGTCCGGGGTTCGCTGAAGGTCTTCGCCGATATGGTGCCGGCGATCCGATGCAATGCGACGGCGATGCGCGACGCCGCGCGCAAAGGTTTCGCGACCGCGACCGACCTCGCCGACTACCTGGTGCGCAAGGGAATCCCTTTCCGCGATGCACACGAGATCGTTGGCCAGACCGTGTCACATTGCATCGCGGCAGAGTGTGATCTCGCCGATCTCGACCTCGCGACGCTGCGCGGCTTTTGCAAACTCATCGAGGCGGATGTGTTCGACGCATTGACCCTGGAGGGCTCGGTTGCCGCGCGCAACCACCTCGGAGGCACTGCGCCGCAGCAGGTGTTGGCCGCCATTGCGCGCGCCAGGGAACGGATCGATTCGCCCGACTGAGTTCTGTGGGTCAATAACTGACACCGGCTGCCGAAACCCTGTGCAAGAAGCCTGTTCGCTGACCATGTGTCAGCGCGAGAGCCCGGCCGGGAGATCTGCGTGCCGCCCACTGTCTGTCGTCGATCTACTCAGTCACTACCGGCCACGCTGATATCGCGGTGCCGCGGGGCGGTGCCCGAATGCGCAGCTCACCCTACCCCGCGGCGGAAGGCGTCCTAGCGAACCGTCATGCGAAAGATCCGGCTGCGCCACCCCAATACCGCCCTGCTCGTCGTCGCAACGGTGATCGGCCTTTACCTGGCCGCACTCCTTGCCTATGCCCACCTCAGTGAGCGTCGTCTGCACGCCGCATTCGGAATCCAACAGCAGTTGCTGCTCGATCATCAGGCCTCGGCCCTGTCCTCCCGCATCGACCAAGGCCAACGGGCGCTCGACCACCTGGCCCGGACGATTCCGTTGCAGGACTTGTTTACGAACCGCCCTGCGGGTGATGTGGCCGACCAGGGCCGGCGCGACAGCCTTGCGCCGGTGACCCGGGCACTGCGGACGTTCCGTGAGCGGCAGAACGTTCAGGGCCTGCCGCTGTTCGAACGGATCGCGGTCGCCGACCGCACCGGGCACATCCTGGCCGACAGCGCAAACCACCAGCCCGCCCGTCGACCGGACACAACCCTGGTCGCCCCGCCGTCCGGTCCGTTTCCGGTGCGGCACGAAGGAGGACAGTCCAGCCTCGCGCTCGCCAGCGCGGTCCGGGACCAGGGACAGGCGGTCGGTCTGCTGATTGCAGAACTCGCGACCTCGACACTGCTGCGCCCGCCGTTATCGGCGTCGCAAAGACCAGACACGCCCGCGAGCCCCGGTCCGCCACGACTGGCATTGCTTGACCCAGACGGCAGTCTTTTAATCGAAAGCCCTCCCGGGACATGGGACCTCCACCAAAGCCAGGCCGGATCATCCATGACCGGGGTATCGGTTGGCGACCTCGGCCTGCACCTGGCGGCACTGCGCGACGCGCCCGCGCTGACTGGACCCGCGGCCTCGCTCACCCGCCTTGCGCCCATCGCGCTGCTCGGCATACCCCTGCTCCTGGCAGTCGTGTATCTGTGGCGGATCAACAATCGTCATCTGATGCTGCACGCCCGCATCAAGGCGTCCCGGCGGCAGCGCACCCGGCTGCGCCAACAGAACGAGCGACTGAGAAACGAGATCGATCGTCGCATTGCATCCGAGCAGGAGCTCTCGCACCAGGCCAACTATGACCAGCTGACCGGACTGCCGAATCGAAATCTCGCACTGGATCGCCTGGACCAGGCGATCCGATGGGCGCGGCGGGAGGAGGCCCGGGTGCTGACGTTGTTCATCGATCTGGATCGCTTCAAGCAGGTCAATGACTCCATCGGCCACGCTGCCGGGGATGATCTGCTGCGCGAAACGGCTCGCCGCCTGCTGTCAAGGGTACGAGATCGCGATACCGTCGCACGGCTGGGCGGCGACGAATTCCTGGTGATCTGCAACGACGCCGGTGCCCCGGCGAAACAGGAGGCGATCGGTCATTCGTTGCTGCAGGCACTGGCCGCTCCCTTTTTTATCGGTGATCACGAGTTCTTCGTCGGCGGCAGTATCGGCATGGCCGCGTTTCCCGAAGCCGGCGAGACGCCGGATCGGCTGCTGAAAAACGCCGATATAGCCATGTATGCCGCCAAGGAGCGGGGCCGCAACACCTGTGCCATCTACGACCCAACGATGGACGCACTGGCCGTCGAGTCCTTCCGACTGGAACGCAGCCTCCGCCATGCGCTGGCCCGGGACGAGTTGTACATCGAGTTCCAGCCGATCGTCGACCTGTCGTCCGGGCGCACGGTCGCCTTCGAGACCCTGCTGCGTTGGCACAACGCCGAGCTCGGAGAAGTCCCGCCCGACAAGTTCATCCCGGTCGCCGAAGAAAGCGGCCTGATCCACGAGATCGGCGAGTGGGCGCTGAGAGAGGCCTGTCAAACCCTGAGCGGATACGACGAGTGTGCGCACTTGCGGGTGTCCGTTAACCTGTCGCCGAAGCAGTTCAGTCGACCGTCACAACTGCTCGACAGCGTGCTCGGGGCCCTGAAGATCTCTCGCCTGATGCCGCAGCAGCTCGAGATCGATATCACCGAGTCGATTCTGATCGATGATCGGGTCGAGACAGTCCAGTTGATCAATCAATTGGACCGCATCGGCGTCCGACTGTCGCTCGACGACTTCGGCACCGGCTACTCAGCGCTGAACTATCTGCAACGCTTCCCGTTCGACGCGCTCAAGATCGACCGCAGCTTCACTCGTCAGCTGCCTGACTGCCCGGCGACCGTATCGCTGATCAAGGCAATCATCGCCATGGCCCATGCATTCGAACTCGAGGTCATTGCCGAGGGCATCGAGACGCGTCAGCAGGCGGGTTTTCTACTGATCTACCATTGCGAACTCGGCCAGGGTTTTCTCTACAGCCGACCGCTGTTGCCGGAACACGTCGTTGACCATCTGCGCGACAACGCGGCGGCCCTGACCGCCTGAAGCCGGTCGTCGACAACCGGGATCTGTCCGAAACCGGCCGGGTCATTCAAAATGACGGTCGAGCGGTGACCGGGGGCGCATTGCTCCGGCCGCTGACGGTCCAATAGTTCGGAAACCGGAGCAATCACATGCCACGCGATAGCCTCGACGGCCTCAACGCGGCCCTGTTGGAATTCGCACGTGAACGCGATTGGGAGCAGTTCCACTCGCCAAAGAATCTCAGCATGGCGCTCGCGGGCGAAGCCGGCGAACTACTGGAGCACTTCCAGTGGCTCAGCGAGGAACAGAGTGCGACGCTGGACGCGGAGAAGAAAACCGCCGTCGCGCTGGAGTTGGCAGATATCCTGATCTACCTGGTGCGTCTGTCCGAGCGGCTCGACATCGACCTGATCAGCTCGGCGCAGCACAAGATCGCGCTGAATCGACAGCGTTATCCGGCAGATCGCGTCAAGGGCGACGCCCGGCGCGCCGACGAATACGACTAGCCGAGAGGTTACGGTGGCCGCCTCGGCAGACGCGCCAGAAGCGGCCGCGGCAACGACCGCAGCCGCTCGACCCAGGCACGCCATCGCTGTCGTGGCGCCGGGAACGCCGGCATGGCGCCAAGCTGCCCGCCGACCAGCAGGGCATCGGGCAGGCGCTCCCGAATCGCGCTTGCCACGCGCCCGCTCAAGCCGGGTTCGGCCTCGACGCTGACCCACAGCAGATTGAGCCGGTAATTGATCTCGGCAAAGGCGACGGCATCGCCAAAGCCTTCGCATACCGATCTGACCGACTCGCTGACATGTCGCCGCCCGGCACTCTCCGCACCGGCCAAACCGGGAATCAGCATCATGAAATCCGCCAGGCAGCGACCGTCCGCACGCCGGGTCGGCGCGACCTGCCATAGCGGCTCGGCCGGCCGCAACGGAGACTTCTGGGATACCACCTGCCCGTTGTTGGTCTGCGACGCCATCCGCCGAAGGCTAGCCGGTTTCAGCGCCGCGCGCAGCCCGATCTGCACTAAAGACTCGGCGTTCCCGGCCGAATTAAAGGCAGCCAGGCGCTCTGCGTGCGGCGGCGCTGGCGGGCCGTGCCGAGACCCCGAATCAATGGCAAATCAATGGCTTGCTCGCCCCCAATTAAACCCGCCGACAAATCGACGCCGGCTTTAACGCTGCACCCGCGACCTACACTCGGAAAAGACGCTGCCAAATGGAAAACCAAACAATGACTCAACTCGACGGGACCCTCTTCCAGAATCTGTCAGCCGGACTGGCGCACCTGTCCCCGAGCGGGAAGATTCTCTGGGTCAACGAGACGCTCTGCCGGATGCTCAACTGCGGCGCGCCCGAGCTCGTCGGGCAGCGGCTCGAGTCGCTGCCCGACGAGCTCGGGCGCGTCCTGTCGTCGGAACCTCGAATCGTCTCGGTCGACGGCTCCGAACACTGGCTCAGCCGCGAACGGTTCAGCAACCCCGATGGCGAGGCGCTGCTGGTGCTGACAGACGTCAGTTCACAGGAGCAACTCGCTGCAGAAAATGCCCGTTTGCGCCAGCAGGTCGAAGACCTGAAACTCACCGACGACCTGACCGGCCTGCCGAACCGCCGCGCGATAAGCCAGTCGCTGGACCTCCACATCTCGCGCAGCCGGCGCTACCAGAACCCGTTGAGCGTGGTACTCGTCCATGCCGGGGTCGACGCGACCTCGGGGGTTCTGCCCTTGTCGAACGAACCGCAGCTGCTCGCGGTGTCGCGCTTTCTGCGCGACCGGCTGCGTTGGGTCGACCAGATCGCACGTTGGGACGACAGGGTCTTTTTGTTGGTGCTTCCGGAGACCACGGAAGCCGATGCCCGCGGGCTGCTGGACAAGGTCGCCAGCGAGCAGCACACGATGCTGATGCCGGAATCCCCCATCGAGCAGCGCCCGGCGCTCAGTTTCGGCCTGGCCTGCTGGCAGAAAGGCGACGACATGCGAACGCTGCTGAGAAGCGCGCTGAGAGACCTGCAGCAGACCGACGAGGGCTGAACGCGGCGAGGGGAAATGGCACAACCGGCCATCGACGAGGCAGTTGAAGGCGGCCTGGGCCGCAAGGAGCTTCGTCGTATCGTCGGCCGGTTCGAGGCGCTTGGCAGGCAGCGCCTGAAACGCATCCGCGCGACCCTCACCCACGAGCAGCGCAGCTTCTTCGAACTGCTGCCACTGCTTTGGCACGTCAATCATCCGACCATGCCGGGCTTCGTCTCGACAGAGACACCGGCAGGGGTCATCGGCTATCGGCCCACCCGCGAACAGTTACTGCTGGCCCGGCGCTACGCCCGTGGCTACAAAGAGGAAAAGCGTCCGGATCGCACCTATCCGATTCGCGGGCTCTACCTGATGGGCAGCATGGGCAGCCTCGGGCAGACGACCGGCAGCGATATGGACTTCTGGCTGTGCCACAACCGGGACCTGGATCAGCAGGGGCTCGACGCCCTGCGCCAGAAAGCCGTGCTGCTGGAGACGCATGGCGAAAGTATCGGTCTGCATGCCCATTTCTTCCTCATGCACGACGCCGCGTTTCGCGCCGGTGAGATCGAACAGCTCTCCAAGGAAAGCAGCGGCCACACCCAACACACCCTGCTACTCGAAGAGTTCTACCGGACCGGGATCCTCATCGCCGGCAACCCGTTGTTATGGTGGATCGTGCCCCCCGAGCACGAAGCGAACTACACGGGCTACACCCGACGCCTGCTGGAAAAGCGTTTCGTCCGCCCCTCGCAATGGCTGGACTTCGGCGGCCTGCACGAACTCCCCGCCGAAGAGTTCTTCGGGGTTGCGCATTGGCAGCTCTTCAAGGGCATCGATGCCCCCTACAAATCGCTGCTGAAGTTGATGCTGCTGGAGGCGTATGCCGCCGAATATCCCCATATCGACTGGCTATGCATGGAGACCAAACGCGCCGTTTTCGCCGACCAGGATATCGACTCTGATGCGGTGGACCCCTACCGACTGATCCTGCAACGCATTACGCATTATTTCGAGTCACGCAATGAATCCGACCGTCTCCAATTGGCCAGGCGGGCGTTCTACTTCAAGTCGGGCCAGGTCCTGGCGAAGGGCAATCCGGTGCGTGACTGGCGCCACGAGCTGATGCTCAGGCAGTGTATCGACTGGGGCTGGAGCCGCGCGGACCTGACCTTGCTCGATACCCGCCCGGCATGGAAACTCGAGCGGGTCGTCGAAGAGCGCAATGCACTGGTCTCGGAGCTCTCACGCAGTTACCGGCTGCTCACCGAATTTGCCCGCGAACAGGACGCCACCGCCAATCTGAACACCCGCGAGCTCGCATTGCTCGGTCGCAAGCTCTATGCGGCACTCGACAAGAGACCGGGTAAGGTCGACCGGGTCAACCCGGGTATATCGCGCGACCTGTCCGAGCGCACCCTGTGGCTGAAGCGGACCGCCCATCAACCGCCACGCTGGCAGCTGTTCATGCACCCGCCCGGCGAATTGCCGAGCACACCGACGCGAACCAGCATCAGCCTGGTCGAGGTGATGGCCTGGCTGCATCTCAACGGCATCTGTGAGCGCAGCACGCAGATCCACTACCTGCCGAAATCGAACGGCTATGGCGAAGTCGAAGAAAACCGCATTCTCAAAACGCTGCGCAAGCGCCTGCGCCGGAACCCGGCCGGCGATAGCGGACTGGAGGCCTATGCCGACGAGGCGCGCGGGCGCCTCTCGATGTGGTTCGTGAACGTGGCGCACGATCCGCTGGCCAATCTGGCGGACGCCGGGTACCAGCTGATCAGCGAGCGCGTCGACGCGTTGAGCTTCAGCGCGTCGCACGAATGCCTGGTGGCCAACGTCGAGCATCTCTACACCACGACCTGGGGCGAGGTCAGGGTCGAACACTATGACAACGGCGGCCAGGGCCTGCTCGATTGCCTGTGCCGCTATCTCGACCTGTTCGCACCGCACGCATTCAGACCCGGCCAGATCTCCGCATACAGCTTCTCATCGACGCGCGGCAACGCGATAGCCCAGCGCGTAGCCCGGCTGGCACAGGCCGTTGCCGAGTCGTTCTCGACGCTCGGTATCGACAGCCGCTACCTGTTGCGTATCGGCGATCTGTACTACCAGGTCGAGCACGGCCACGAGCAGTACCAATGGGCACCGATCGGTGAGCGCCCCGAACTCGACGATCATCTGGAGACATCCACTGGCCGCTTCGTCCCGACGAGAATCGATGCCCTGAGCCTGCAGGACTCGCCGCTGCCGGCTTTGATGCGGCGTAACGAGCCGGGGCAGATCCAGCTGTTCTACCACGTCCGCGAGCGCGGTATCGCGATCTACTGTTTCGACGAGGCCGGGGCGGTGTTTCAACGCTGGATCCCCGGCGCCGACGAATACTACCTCCTGGTGCAGTTGCAGCGTTTTCTCGATGCCTTTGCGAGCCGCCGTATCCTCGCACTGGGCGACGGTTCGCCGCATGACCCGCCGCGCTTCGCCCGAGTCACCCAGCACCGCGGCGACTGGCGAGCAACCGGCGTGACCGTTCCTCGCACGAGCATCAGGGATCAGACCGAGATGGTGCTGGCAGTGAGCCCGGGGGGCCGACTGCCCGATGGCTTCAGGTTACAATTGGGCAGTCGGGAATTCGATTCGCTGACGCTCGGCGAGGGTCTCTACGCCGAGGTCGCGCACCACCTTCAACGGATGCGACGCTCGACTGAATCAAATTATCCCGTCTACCTCACCGGGGTGATCAGTTCCGAAGGTGATGCCGGGCGAGGATTCAGCTTGATCCAGCTGCTCAAACTGAAGTACCAGGTTGAAGAGCGGCTGGCTGCAGCGATGCGTTGAAATCAGGAACAAACTCCCGCCGGCCCGGTCTGCTGGTTGGGGAATGTCGCGCGCAGGCGCACAGGGATCTCGGACAGCTCAGGCAGCACAGTCATGATGCGGAAAACGACGATAATTGCGGCGGTACTGGTCGGTGCCTCGCTGGTGCTTTCGGGTTGTCAAATTACCAGGGAGCAGCAGGGCCAGGTGAAAGGCGCTGTCGCAGGCGGCGTGCCGGGCAACCAGATCGGCGGCGGGAGCGGTCAAACTGCGGCCACGACCGCCCGCACCATCCTCGGTGGCTATATCGGCGGCAACATCGGCAGGCGGATGGATGACGGCGACCGAAATCGCACTGCACAGATCCTCGAGGACACACCCACCAACGAAAGCAGCAGCTGGCAGAATCCCGACACCGGAACCCGCTTTAGCGTGACCCCGACCAAGACCTACTACGCCGAATCTCGACCCTGCCGCGAGTACACGACCGACGCCTGGATCGACGGCCAACGCGAGACACTCTATGGCACCGCTTGCCGGCAGTCCGACGGCAGCTGGCAGGTCGCGAACTGACGCCGGGAGGCCGCAGTTTGTTTATACTGCGGCCTCTATCGCCAGGGTTCAGCGCATGCGCCACCTTGTATTCTTGACGCTCGCCGTCGCGGTGCTCTCAACGCTGGTCGGTTGCGGCACCAAAGGGGATCTGTACCTGCCGACGGACGAAACCACGGAGACGTCACAGGCGGACGACGGTCGCTAGCGTCGGCGGCGGATCTATTGCTCCGGCGACTAAATGTTTGCACCTTCAGGGCCTCAACAGTGGCCTGAATCAAGGCGGCGTCCGCAGGTAATGGCCATTCCATTGGCAAGGGCGGCAACGCAGAGTCAGGCCACTGTTGAGGCCCCGAACCGGCTCAATTCGAAAGACCGGCCAGCCTGTACCGGCCCGATGCCGTGTTATCGCAACTTGCGGTAGAGCGGCTACCGCTGCGTTGCGACGCCTTGCCTCGGGCCGGTACAGACTGGCTGAAGATGTACACATTTAGTCGCCGGAGCAATGATATGGATCACTTCGACTACCGCGACGGGCAGCTGCACGCAGAACAGGTGCCGCTCGCACAGATCGCGGAACGCTTCGGCACGCCGTGCTACGTCTATTCACGTGCAACACTGGAGCGCCACTGGCTGGCCTTCGACCAGGCCTTCGGTGACCACCCTCACCAGGTGTGCTACGCGGTAAAGGCCAATTCCAACCTTGGCGTGCTCGACGTGCTCACCAGGCTTGGCTCGGGCTTCGACATCGTCTCGCTCGGCGAACTGGAGCGTGTGCTCACCGCCGGCGGCGATCCACAGCGCGTCGTGTTTTCCGGCGTCGGAAAGCAGGAACTCGAAATGCGGCGCGCACTGGAGGTCGGCATTCGCTGCTTCAACGTCGAGTCGGCCGCGGAGCTTGAGCGGTTGAATTCCGTCGCGTCGGTGATGGGTGTCAGCGCGCCGGTCGCTCTGCGGGTCAACCCGGACGTCGATGCACATACCCATCCCTATATCTCAACCGGGCTGCGCGAAAACAAATTTGGTATACCGATCGAGTCTGCGGCCGGGCTCTATGCGCGCATTGCCGAGTTACCGCATGTGCATGTCTCCGGCGTCGATTGCCATATCGGATCCCAGCTGACCCAGCTCTCGCCGTTTCTGGATGCACTGGACCGGGTCCTGGCACTGGTCGACGACCTGGCGGCCGACGGTATCGAAATAGACCACCTCGATCTGGGCGGTGGACTGGGTGTGCGCTATGCGGAAGAAGCGCCGCCTGAGCCCGCCGACTATGCGCAAGCCTTGCTCGAACGGCTGCGGAACAGGCCCTATGAGATCTTCATCGAACCCGGGCGGGCGATTGCCGCCAACGCCGGTATCCTGCTGACCCGGGTGGAATACCTGAAAGACAACGGCGCAAAGCACTTCGCGATCGTCGACGCGGCGATGAATGACCTGATCCGCCCCTCACTCTACAGCGCATGGCAGGACGTTGTGACGGTGGCAGCGGAGCCGCATGGCACCCGCGCGGTGTTCGACTTGGTCGGACCCATCTGTGAGACCGGCGATTTCATTGGCAAAGACCGGGAGCTGACGCTCAGCCCTGGCGATCTGCTCGCGGTGCGCTCGTCCGGGGCCTATGGCTTCTCGATGGCATCGAACTACAACTCCCGGCCTCGAGCGGCCGAGGTCATGGTCGACGGATCACAGGTCCACCTCGTGCGCGAGCGCGAGCTGATCGACGACCTGTTGCGCGGTGAACACCGCCTTCCCGGGTAAGTCATGCAGCGGGTTCCCGAACCGGAAGAACTCATGGACGACGGCGAACAGGCCGCGGCATACGCCGAGGCAGACTTCGCCGACGCCAACAACCGGTTCGTCGAGTTGCTCGAGGCCATGGCGCCGCGGCAGTTGGCCGGACGCCTGCTCGACCTGGGTTGTGGTCCGGCGGATATTCCGCTGCGCCTGGCCCAACGGCATTCGAATCTCGAGATCGATGCCCTGGATGGCGCATTGGCGATGCTCGACCTGGCGCAGAAAGCCCTCGATCGACAGGCGACGGTCGCAGGCCAGATCCGCCTGCTGCATGACCGGCTACCCAGCAACCAGCTCAGAGCCGAGGGCTACCAGTATGTCGTCTCCAACAGCCTGCTGCATCATCTCGACGACCCGTCCGTGCTGTGGCAGACGATTGCCAAATGCGCAATGCGAGGGGCCTGGGTGCTGGTCATGGACCTGGAGCGGCCTCGCTCGAACACCGCTGTAGACGCGCTGGTCGAGAGCTACGCGCTCGACGCACCCGACGTCCTGCGTCGGGATTTTCGCAATTCGCTGTACGCCGCTTACACCCTGGAAGAGGTGAGGCGTCAGGTCCGCCGGGCCGGCCTGTCTTCGCTGACGGTCGACAGGGTCAGCGACCGCCATCTGGCCGTGCGGGGGCAGTTACCATTTTAGTGGGCTGCTTGGTGGGTTCGGTAACACTCAGCCGGTCCACAAACGTCATCGGCAAGGCTCGCGAGCGAAGGACTAGCCGCCGCTA
>JASFVZ010000194.1:0-5138 GCA_050049565.1 Chromatiaceae bacterium
GCGCCAGGAAGCTGTTGTGGCTGGCGGAATAGATGCAGTCGTGGAAGCGCTCGTTCTCGTAGTAGTACGCGTCCGGGTCGCCTTGCTGCAGGGCCGTCTCGCAGCCCTCCAGCAGCGACTGCAGTTCTGCCGACTCGGCCACATTGATCCGGCGCGCCGCGAGCCGCGCGCACATCCCCTCGAGCTCGGCCATCACCTCGAACATCTCGATCAACTGCGGAAGACCGACGCTGGCGACGAAGGTGCCGCGGTTGGGGATCGTCTCGACCAGGCCTGATCCGGCGAGCGCCTTGAAGGCCTCGCGCAGCGGCGTGCGCGAGACATTGAAGCGGGTCGCCAACGCGGCCTCGTCCAGCCGGTTCCCGGGTTTCAGTGCCCCGTTGACGATCTCCTCTTCCAGGGCGTCACGCAGTTTCTGCGCCTGAGGGATGGAGCGAACGTTTTCCGTTGATGCCGCCACGGGTACTCCAACCGAGCGCCTTCGTCTGCCCGGACTATTTCTGCACGAAACGTGGTGAACATAGCATACGAGTTTGACAGGACAACATCATGACCTAGACTGATTGCACACAAAAACTACGATAACGCATACATCCACAGTAGAGGAGGGGAATCATGCGTCATTCCGTCATTCGCGCTTTTGTCGTCGGCTGCGCCGCGGCCTTGTGGGCCGGTTCCACGTTCGCCACGACCGAACTGCGGGTATCGCACCAGTGGTCGACATCGGACGTACGCCACAAAGTGGCACAGATGGTCGCCGACGAGGTCGCGGCCGCAGACGTCGGTCTGGAGCTGAAGATCTTCCCGTCGAAGTCCCTGTTCAAGCCCAGGGAGCAGTACCGCCCGCTGACGCGTGGCCGGCTGGACATGACGGTCGTACCGCTGGCCTATGCCGCCGGTCAGCGACCGGCCTACAACCTGACGCTGATGCCCGGTCTGGTGAAGAACCATGATCATGCGGCACGGCTGGTCGAGTCGCCGTTCATGACCGAACTCGAGAAGATCATGGCTCAGGACGACGTCATGGTCCTGGTTCACGGGTACCTGGCGGGCGGTTTCGCTGGCAAAGAGAAGTGCATCACCGGCCCGGATGATGTCCAGGGCCTCAAGGTGCGTGCCGCTGGCAAGTCGTTCGAGCAGATGCTCGCGGCGGCGGGCGCATCGATAACCTCGATGCCGTCCTCGGAGATCTACAGCGCCATGCAGACGGGTGTGCTCGATGCGGCGAACACCTCGTCATCCAGTTTCGTCTCCTACCGGCTCTACGAGCAGCTCAAGTGCTACACGCCGGCCGGTGAAGTTGCCCTGTGGTTCATGTACCAGCCGATGCTGATGAACAAGTCGACCTTCGACTCACTGACCCCGGAACAGCAGGCCGCACTGCGTGCCGCGGCGGCCAAGGCCCAGGCGTTCTACCTGGCCGAAGCCAAGAAGGCCGACGAGGCGTCTGCCGCCAGGTTCAAGGAGGCCGGCGTCGAAGTCGTCGAGATGAGTCCGGCTGACTTCGATGCGTGGCGGGAGGTGGCGATGCGGTCGTCCTACAAGAAATTCGCCGAAGAAACCGAGGGCGGCCAGAAGCTGCTCGATATGGCACTCGCCGTCGAGTGACGTTGACGGTCCGGTCGTCTTTCGGGACGGCCGGTCGTCGCCAGCCCTCTTTGCCTGCCGGAGACCGGGATGGTCCAGCCTGAACTGACCACAGCGCAGCGTTGCCAGCGCGGCTTCGTGCGCGCGGTCGGTGCGATCTCGACGACCTGCGGCGTCATTGCGGCGCTGATGATCCTGGCGTCGGTACTGATCACCTGCCAGATGATCTGGGTCCGTTTCGTCATGAATGAGTCGACCATCTGGCAGACCGAGGCCGTTACCTACCTGATGATCAGTGCGACGCTGATCGGGCTGCCTTACGTACAGCGCCTGCGCGGGCACGTCAACGTCGACCTGGTCCCGATGCTGTTGCCGGCATTCTGGCAGAAGCTGCTGGCACTGGTGGTGCTGGCGTTCAGCATCGCCGTGATCGGCGTCATGGCGTGGCACGGCTATGAACTGTTCCACGTCGCACTCGAGCGCGGCTGGCGTTCTGACACGGTGTGGGGCGTCAAGCTGTGGATTCCCTATGTCGCAATGCCGTTGGGATTCGGGCTGTTCGTCCTGCAGATGCTCGCCGACCTGGTGGCCTCGTGGCTATGCGACGAGGCGGTCCTGGAACACGGCGAGCTGGAAGAGGATTACTGAGTGGACCCGCTCACACTCGGGGCACTGATCGCGCTGGTCACCGTGCTGGTGTTGTTCTCGGGCGTGTCGGTGGCGGTCGGTCTGTTGATCGTCTCGGCCGGCTTTCTGCTGGTCTTCGACGGCCTGGGTTCGCTCGAGCTCATGCCCGAGCTGTTCTTCGGCAAGCTTGACAATTTCGCACTGCTGTCGATCCCGATGTTCATCATCATGGGGGCGGCGATCTCCTCGACGCGGGCAGGCGCGGACCTCTACGAAGCCCTCGAACGCTGGATGACCCGGGTGCCCGGTGGGCTCGTCGTCTCGAATCTCGGTGCCTGCGCGCTGTTTTCCGCGATGTCCGGCTCGTCGCCGGCGACCTGTGCCGCGATCGGCAAGATGGGTATCCCCGAGATGCGCAAGCGTGGTTACCCGGATACGGTGGCCTCCGGTGCGATCGCGGCCGGCGGCACCCTGGGCATCCTGATCCCCCCGTCGGTGACCATGATCGTCTACGGCATCGCGACCGAGACGTCGATCGGGCGCCTGTTCCTCGCCGGCGTCATTCCCGGCCTGCTGCTGGTCGGGCTGTTCATGGCCTGGTCGATCTACAGCACCTGGCGACAGGACGATGGGGCCGCTGCGCTCGGCGCCACCGTCTACAGCTGGCGGGAAAAGCTCGCGATCCTGCCCCGCGTGGTGCCCTTTCTGCTGATCATTCTCGGCGTGCTGTATGCGCTGTACGGCGGCATCGCGACCCCATCCGAGACCGCGGCGGTCGGCGCCCTGCTGTGTGTGATCGCTGCGGTCGCGATCTATCGCCTGTTCCGTTTCAGTGATCTTTGGGCGGTGTTGCGCGACTCGACCCGGGAAAGCGTGATGATCCTGTTCATCATCGGCGCGGCCGGCGTGTTCGCGTACATGCTATCGAGCCTGTTCGTCACCCAGTCGATCGCCGAGTGGATCGGCGGACTGGACGTCAATCGCTGGGTGCTGATGGGTGCGATCAACGTCTTCCTGCTGATTGCCGGGTTCTTCCTGCCGCCGGTCGCGGTGATCCTGATGGCGGCGCCGATCCTGTATCCGATCATCATATCGGCCGGCTTCGATCCCTACTGGTTCGCGGTCGTGCTGACGATCAACATGGAGATTGGCCTGATCACGCCGCCGGTCGGGCTCAATCTCTACGTCATCAATGGCATCGCACCCGACATCCCACTGAAGACGATCCTGCGCGGGTCGATGCCGTTCGTTGCCTGCATGGTGCTGGCCATCGTGATCCTGTCGATCTTCCCGGGGCTTGCGACCTGGCTGCCCGATCTCGTCATGGGGCCGGTCCGTTGATGACGACGCGCAGGCCCACCGGAGGCGTCCCGGGAGATCAATACGATGCCTGCCGTTAGCTGGCTCGAGCGCCTTCGGGACACGGTTGCCGATCGCGGGCGGGAACTGCTCGGTCTGCGCGACGGTGATGAGCGCGATGCACTCCCGGAGCTCTGTCGCCGCCTGGTCGAAGGTCGCGGTGAGGCCACCAATATCGCGCTCGCGCGCGAGATCCTGCAGCGCTACGACGCCCTGGACGAACAGGCCAAGACGAACTTCCTGCTCGTGCTGGCGGAACAGTTCGGGCCTGACCCTGAGCATGTTCAGGCCGCCGTGGCTGCATTCGACAATACCAAACCCGAATCTCTCGAGGCATTGCTCGCGGCTGTCGAACCACCGCGTCAGGAGTTGTTCCGGCGGCTCAACATGGCGCCCGCCGGGACCCGCGGCCTGGTCGGGATGCGCACCGATCTGCTAGCCAGGTTGCGTGAGCACCCGCAGCTGCTCAGCGTCGATGCCGATTTCCGCCATCTGCTGGCCTCCTGGTTCAATCGCGGTTTCCTGCGTCTCGAGCGCATCGACTGGCAGAGCCCGGCCGGGTTGCTCGACAAGATCATGCGTTACGAGTCGGTCCACCCGGTCAAGGACTGGGACGACCTGCGCCGACGACTCGCCGAGGACCGGCGCTGCTTCGGCTTCTTTCATCCGGCATTGCCCGATGAGCCGCTGATCTTTGTCGAGATTGCGTTGACGCGGGAGATCGCGACCGAGATCCAACCGTTGCTCGATCCCGCGAGCGAAGTGATCGACCCGGGCGATGCGGACACCGCGATGTTCTACTCGATCAACAACGCGCTTGACGGACTGCGTGGCATCAGCTTCGGCAACTTCCTGCTCAAACAGGTGTTGGGCGAACTCGCCGCCGAGATGCCACGGCTGAAGCATTATGTGACCCTCTCGCCACTGCCCCGCTTCGCCGAGCGCCTTGATCTCCTGCTGGCAGGTGGCATCGAACAGTGGTCGGTCGAGCGAGTGGATGCGTTGCTCTCGGATCTCGCGCCGACGCTGACCAAGCCGGTCGCGACCGACTCGCCGAGTGCCGCGCTGCGCCAGTTGCTGGCGACGTGCGACAGCGCGTTCGAGCCGCTGCTGCGCGCACCGCTGGCACGCCTTGCATTGCTCTACATCACGGCGCTCAAGCGTTCGCCGGGCGTCTGCTGCGACCCGGTCGCGGCCTTCCACCTTGCAAACGGGGCAGTGCTCGAGCGCATCAATGTCTTTGCCGACCGGTCGGACAAGGGGATGGGCCAATCGCACGGTGTGATGGTCAATTACCGGTACGACCCTGAGCAGGTGGTAGCGAATCACGAGGCCTTCGTTCAGGAGGGCCGCATCGTGATGTCGCGGAGCCTGCAGCGCGAGTTCGATCGGTATGTCGGTGCCTGATGGATCTGCCCTTGCTGCTGATGTCCGGTGCGGTGGCCGGGATGCTGGCCGGGCTGCTCGGCATCGGTGGCGGCGTGATCATTGTCCCGATCGTCACGCTGTTATTCGAAGGCCACGGTGTCCCTTCGGCGCTGGCGATCAAGCTGGCGCTCGGGACC
>JASFVZ010000195.1:0-5127 GCA_050049565.1 Chromatiaceae bacterium
CGACGCTGTTGCAGCAACACGTCGACTATCGGGCGCACTACGCCCAACTGCTGAAGACCATTGCCCTTACCAAAGATCTGTTGCTGGTCATCGAGGAGCAGGCCAGCCAGGCGCTCGTCGCGCTGGAATGGGATGCCGGCCTGGCCGAGGATGAGACCACCAATACCCTCGACACCGAGGAATGGGCCGTCGTTGGCGCCGCGGCCGACGCCCGACTGGCGCTGATGACCCGCCTGTTCGACTACCGGCAGCTACTCGACGACCCGGGCAATTCGGATCTGCGCGAGGCAGCCAATATCAGCCTTGGGGACCTGCAGATCTACATCGAAAGCCTGGCCGAATCCGACATGCTCGACGGCGTGACGATCGGCAAAGGCCCGTTCGCCAGAGACACCTTCGATGTGGCGCTGCTCAGGCTCTATACGGACAACGAAACCCATTTCAACACGGCGCTCGAGACGCATATCGCACTGCGCGCCTCACGTGACCTCTATGCGCAGAATGCCGAGGCCCTGATGCACGAGGCGCACGCCATCGAAGCTGAAAGCCGCCGGATCGTCGCCGAAGAGCGCCAGCAGGCCGACGATTCGAGAACCTCGGTGCTGTGGCTGGTCGGCCTGTTGATTGGCGCCGGCCTCGCCGTGGCATTCGCCGCCTACGTGATCAGCCTGCGCACTATCGCTTCGCCGCTGAAGCGCGCCGCCCGGCGGATGCATGAAATCGCCACGGGCGATGGCGACCTGACGGCCCGGCTCGACGCTACCGGCCGAGACGAAGTCGCCGATGTCAGCCATTCATTCAACGAGTTCGTCGAAAAGATCCAGACAACTGTCATCGAAGTACGCGAGGCGGTACACCAACTCGGCGCCTCCGCCGAGCAGATGGATCGCCTGACCGATACGGGTATGAACCGGGCCAACCGGCAGCAATCGGATACCGCACAGATCGCAACCGCGACCCATGAGATGAGCCTCACAGTTGCGAGTGTTGCAGAGTCCGCCCAGCGGGCATCGGAGAGTGCGGATCAAGCCCAGCAGGAGGCCGAGAACGGCCGGGAGGTCGTCAGTCAGACGATCGGTGCGATCGACGATCTCGGTGACCAGGTCGATCTCGCGACGACGACGATTCAGGCACTCGTCCGGGAGAGCGAGGGCATCGGCAGTGTGATCGATGTGATCGGCAGTATTGCCGAGCAGACCAACCTGCTCGCGCTGAACGCAGCGATCGAGGCGGCGCGCGCCGGTGACCAGGGACGCGGGTTCTCCGTCGTGGCCGACGAAGTCCGCACACTGGCCAACCGTACACAGCAGTCCACCAGCGAGATCCTGGCCATGGTCGAACGCCTGCAGGGCCAGGCCCGGCAGGCCGGGTCGGCTATGGAACAGAGCCGCGATATGGCGCGCGACACGGTAGAGAAAGGTCGGATTACCGGCGGGTCACTCGAGCACATTGTCGAGTCCGTTACTGCCATTCAGACCATCAACCAACAGATCGCCGGGGCCGCCGCCGAGCAGCGCTGTGCGGCCGAAGAGATCTCGCGCAGCATCGAGCGGATCAACACCGATGGCGCAGAGCTGGCCGCCGACAGCGCGGGGCTCAGCGAGTCTGCGACGTCTTTGGCGGCGCTCTCGGAACGTCTGGAAGTGCTGGTCAACCATTTCCGGACCTGAGCGTCAGGCGCAGGTCGGCACCCACCCTGCGCGTATCGGCGAACCGGAACGCCAACCGCTCGGCCATCCGCTGAATGCCGTCGATTTGCGCCAGGCCACGCGCCTGGTGGCCCATCAGGTGCGGTGCGACATACAGGATCAGTTCGTCGACCAGGCCGGCGCTCAGCGCATGACCGGCGAGCGTCGGGCCGCTTTCGATCAGCACCTCGTTGACGCCGCGTGAAGCCAGCTCGTGCAGGGTATGTCGCAGATCGATCCGACCGCCGAGCTGCGGCTGGCGCAGCACCGTCGCGCCGGTTGCCTCGAGCTCGGCGGCGATGTCCGGAGGCGCGGACTGGCCGCAGACCACCAGGGTATCGCCTTCGAGCATCAACAAGCGGGCCCGCGGTGGCGTGCGCAAGCGGCTGTCCAGCACCACCCGCAGCGGCTGCCGGACCGGGCCGGCATCCCCCGGGCCACCGAGCGCCTGCGGATCGAGCCGCACATTCAGCGACGGATCATCGGCCAGGACCGTGTTGACTCCGGTCATTACCGCGCTGCTGCGGGCGCGCAACCGCTGCACATCGCGCCGGGCCGCATCGCCGGTCACCCATTGACTCTCACCGCTGGCCATCGCCGTGCGGCCGTCGAGACTCATCGCCAGCTTGCAGCGGACGAACGGCAGGCCGTCGCGCATGCGCTTGAGAAACCCCGGATTCAGCGCCTCGGCGTCGTCGGCCAGCAGGCCGACCTCCGCCCGAATGCCGGCCTCACGGAGTCGCGCCATGCCCTGGCCGGCCACCAAGGGGTTCGGGTCCTCGCTGGCGGCGACGACCCGGTCGACACCGGCTTCGATCAGGGCATCGACGCAGGGCGGGGTCCGGCCGTGGTGGGCACAGGGCTCGAGGCTGACATAGACGGTGGCATGCCGGGCTGCAGCGCCGGCGGCCGCGAGCGCAAGGCGTTCGGCGTGCGGCTCACCGGCGCGCCTGTGCCAGCCTTCGCCGACGACCTCGCCGTCCTTGACCACGACACAGCCGACCCGCGGGTTGGGGTCGGTGCCATAGAGCCCGCGTTCGGCCAGGCGCACGGCCTGTGCCATGAAGCGATGATCCGACGCGTCGAACGACGCGTTCATCCGTCGTCGTCGAGGAAATCGATCTGATGCCTGCGCGCCTCGGGCGTCGGCTGTGACTCGAGGCGTTCGATCTCTTCGCGAAAGGCGTTGACGTCTTCGAACTGGCGATAGACGGAGGCAAACCTTACGTAGGCGACCTGGTCGAGCTTCTTCAGTTCCTCCATCACCAACTCACCGATCTTGCGTGACGACACCTCGCCCTCGCCGGTCGCCATCAGGCGACGGCTGATGTGGTTGATCGCAGCGTCGGTGGCCTCGGTCGAGACGGGGCGCTTTTCGAGCGCGCGCTCGATCCCTGCCCGGAGCTTGCGACCGTCGAACACCACCCGGCGTCCGTCGCTCTTGACGACCCGCGGCAGGTTGAGTTCGGCCCCTTCGTAGGTCGTGAAGCGTTCCTTACAGACCGTGCATTCGCGGCGCCGCCTGACCTGGTCGCCGTCTCCATGCAGGCGTGAATCGACGACCTTGGTATCCTGCGCTCCGCAGAATGGACACCGCATGGGCTCAGTCCCTTCCGCGCCGCTGCATCAGCCAGTCGGGCCGGTTCAAGCGGCCCGGGCGCCGCCGACCGTGCGGCCGTAGACGGGGTGACGCGCGCAGATCTCGAGCACGCTGGACTTCACTGACTCGATCACGTCGCTGTCGCCGCGGCCGTCGATGACGTCGCACATCCATCCGGCCAGGTCACGGCACTCGGCTTCACCGAAGCCGCGTGTGGTGACGGCCGGTGTGCCGACCCGGATCCCCGAGGTGACGAAGGGCGACTGTGGATCATTCGGGACGGCGTTCTTGTTGACCGTGATGTTGGCCGCGCCCAGCCAGGCATCGACGTCCTTGCCGGTCAGGCCTGCCTCGATGAAGCTGACCAGGAAGAGGTGGTCGTCGGTGCCTTTGGACACCACGTCATAGCCCCGCTCCATGAATACTCTGGCCATGGCCTGCGCATTGCGGACGACCTGCTTCTGGTAGTCGACGAATTCCGGCTCCATCGCCTCCTTGAAAGCGACGGCCTTGGCCGCGATCACGTGCATCAACGGACCGCCCTGCCCGCCAGGAAAGACCGCCGAGTTGAGCTTCTTCTCGATTTCCGGGTTGGCACGGGCCAGGATCAGGCCGGCCCTCGGCCCGCGTAATGTCTTGTGCGTCGTGGTCGTCGTCACGTCGGCGATCTGCACCGGGCTCGGGTAGACCCCGGCGGCGACCAGGCCTGCGATATGCGCCATATCCACGAGCAGGTAGGCACCGACCGCGTCGGCGATGTCCCGGAAACGCTGCCAGTCCACGATGCGCGAGTAGGCGGAAAACCCCGCGATGATCATTCGCGGTTTGTGTTCATTGGCCAACCGCTCGACCTGCTCGTAGTCGATCTCGCCGGTGTCGTTATTGATGCCGTATTGAACGGCGTTGTAGATCTTGCCGGAGAAGTTCGGTTTGGCGCCGTGTGTCAGGTGGCCGCCATCGGCCAGACTCATTCCGAGGATCGTGTCGCCCGGCTGGCACAGCGCCATGAATACGGCCGAGTTCGCCTGCGAACCGGAGTGCGGCTGCACGTTCGCGTAATCGGCTTTGAACAGGGCCTTGGCGCGGTCAATCGCCAGCTGCTCCGCCTTGTCGACATATTCGCAGCCGCCGTAGTAGCGCTTGGCCGGATAACCCTCTGCGTATTTGTTGGTCAGGACCGATCCCTGCGCCTCGAGCACCCGAGGGCTGGTGTAATTTTCGGAGGCGATGAGTTCAATGTGTTCCTCCTGGCGACGCTCCTCGGCCTTAATCGCCTCGAACAGGTCGTCGTCGTAGCCTGCAATGCGCATGTCGTCGCTGAACATCGGTCACCCCCTCCGAATTTGCCCTCTCGGGAAATACAAACGGCCCCGAAGCGGGGCCGTAGTCGGCGCTTCGAGAAAGCGCCCCGATCTAGCGTCGTGAGTGTGATTGAGCGCCACGGTGCGGTCAAGCCGCTGGCCCGCGGGGTTTCGAGGACAGCAGCAAGGCGTTCGAGCGGAGCTGCTGCCGGAATATGGGGTGGACGATGGGACTCGAACCCACGACGACTGGAATCACAATCCAGGGCTCTACCAACTGAGCTACGTCCACCAGCGAAACTGAGTCGCACGCGTCGCGCGCCGCCCTCCGGCCCGCCGGGATATGGCGCCCCGAGGAGGATTCGAACCCCCGGCCTGCGGATTAGAAGTCCGCTGCTCTATCCAGCTGAGCTATCGGGGCCGAATCCGTTTAAGACCGCGACTCGCGACCAAAATCGTCTGCGCGTGCCTTTCGACTGGTCGGGGTAGAGAGATTACTCGATGCGTCCTGCATGTCGCCCTGCGGGCCGGCCTTCGG
>JASFVZ010000196.1:0-5119 GCA_050049565.1 Chromatiaceae bacterium
AGTCGTGCTGGCTGCGCGGCGGCCCGCAGAGCGCCTCGAAATCGAACCAGACCATGTCTTCGGCGCACAGCCGGTAGGGCATCGAGCGGCCATTGATCACGAGCTCGCCGGGCCCTTCGGCCGGGCTGTGGCTGAGCCGGCGGAACTCCGCGCCCAGTGCGGCATCGGTCGCCGCCCCCAGTGGCGTGTGGTAGACGCGGGCCTGTTCCAGCACGATCCGGCGGTAGTCACGGTCACCACCGAGTTCGACGATCTCGGTGTGTGCCTGCAACAGGTCAATCGCCGGCAGGAAGCTGGCGCGCTGGATGCCGTCGCGATACAGCTGGTCCGGAACGACATTGGATGTCGTTACCAAAACGATCCCCTCTTCGAACAGGCTGCGCAGGAGTCCGGCCAGAATCACCGCATCGCCGATGTCGACGACGTTGAACTCGTCGAGGCAGAGCAGCCGCCAGCGCGCGGCCATGCGGCGCGCGACCAGGCGCAGCGGGTCCGCTTTGCCCTGGAGCTCTGCGAGTTCACTATGCACCAACTGCATGAAGCGATGGAAATGCAGCCGGGTCCGCGGCAACTCGCCCAACGCATCATGGAACAGATCCATCAGCCAGGTCTTGCCCCGACCGACACCGCCCCAGAGATAGACACCACGCACGGCTCGCGGTCGCTTCCCGAGCCACCGACGCCAGCCACCGGGCGGGTCCTGTGCCAACCGGTCGCTGACGCGCTGCAAGGCGAGCAGCGCCTGATGCTGGTGGTCGTCCGGCGTGAGTCCTTCGGCTGCGACCCGGGCCTGATAGTGTGACAGCAGCGGCGCCGCGGCCGGTGTCGATGTCAATTGCGTGGGTAGCGGTCGTCGAGATTGGCCGGGCAGAGCACGCTGCGCATCGTACCAACGAGTTCGAGCAGCTTGCCGTTGCGGATCCGGTAATAGATCCGGTTGGCCTCCTTGCGCGAGGTCACGATGTTCTTGTTACGCAATTGCTCGAGATGCTGGGAGATATTGCTCTGCGAGGTGCCGGTCTGCTCAACGATCTCGCCGACCGAGAGTTCGCGATCACCCAGTGTGCAGAGGATCTTCCAACGCAGGGGATGGGCCATCGCCTTCAGCGCATTGGCCGTCATCGTCGGGTCTTCGTCGAGCGGGGGTTGCGGGGGATTCGGCTCTGTCATGAGTAACTCCTAACTTCAGCCAGCCGCCGTCGCATCTGCACGATTCGGCACCTTGCGGTAGCCGCGCATGTTCTTCGCGATGCAGATGATATCGTCGATCTCACCGTTGGTATCGAGTACCGCGGTGCGTGAAAAGAGGATCGGCAGACGCTCGCCGTTCTTGGCGATGAACGCGGCATCGATGTCGCGCAACGCCCCGGTTCGGATGAGCGCCTCGAGCCAGGTGCCCATGAAGGCATCCGCCTGTTCCTGACCTTCTTCTTCGAACACGTCACCGATCGACATACCAACCAGCTCGCTGTGATCATAGCCGAGCATTTCGCAGGCCGCGGGATTCACGTCACGGATGACGCCGTCGGGCGCCAGGATCAGCAGGGCCTCGCCCATGTGTCGGATGATGTTCTCGAGATGCTGTTTGGCGAGCGCCAGCTCGGCAGTTCGTTGTGCCACCTGTTCCTCGAGCACCCGGTTGAGTTCGCGTTCTTTTTCGATCAGCCGGAAATAGGTGCTGATCTTGTTGAGGAACTGGTTATCGTCGATTGGCTTGAGCAGGTAGTCCGCCGCGCCGACGTCATAACCCTTGCGTTGAAACTCCTCGGTCCGGAACGCAGCGGTCAGGAAGATGATCGGGATGTCGCGGGTCTTCTTGCGCAGCTTGAGCATCTTGGCCGTTTCGAAGCCATCGACCCCGGGCATCTGCACATCGAGAATGATCAGGTCGATGTCCGGCTGTGATTGGGCAATCATCAGTGCCTCGGGACCACCGCGGGCCTCGAGTATCTCGACATCCATATGCTGCTCGACGAGCGCGCGCAACGTGAACAGGTTGTCCGCGTTGTCGTCGACCGCCAGCAGTTTGAAACCGGTGTAACGCTTCATGTCCCGTACCGACCGGTGCCGGCGGCAAGATGCCGATCCAGCGTCTCCGACAGGACCGATGCATCGGCAGCGAGCGCGATCACGTCGTCAGCACCACTCTCCAGGCAAGTCTCGCGTGCCTCGCGATGCCCCTGCGGCAATAGACCGATAACGACCGTTGCCGATCCAAGACGCTCGCGAAGGGCCTTGATCGTATCACACGCACCATCGTTGGGCATGAGCGCATCGATCAGCAGGAAGTCGACCCGGTCGAGCTCATCAAGGGTCTCGAACGCCTCTTCCAGGTCGTCGGCGAGATGCACCGACATGTCCCAACCGCACAGCAGCTGGCTGAGCCGCAGCTGACTGTGTACGTCCGGCTCCATCAACAACACATGCAGGCCGGCCAGCCGCTGCGGGGTCGGTACCTGCTCCTCGATTGCCTGCACCTGAGGCTCGCGCGGACCTGCCGCGGCCGCGGCGGTGCCGCCGCCGCATTTGGCCGGCAGCAGCAGCGTGAAGGTCGCGCCCTGACCAACAGCGCTGTCGAGCCGAATCTCCCCGCCCAGCAATTCGGCGAGCTGTCGACTGATGGTCAGTCCAAGGCCCGTGCCGCCGTAGCGACGACTGGTGGACCCATCGGCCTGCTGAAAGGCCTCGAAGATCGCCTGCTGCTTTCCCGAAGGAATGCCGATCCCGGTGTCGGAAACCGACAGCGCAACGAGGTAAGGCGGCGACGCCGCGGCGGCGCGCAGGGTCACGACGCCGTACTCGGTGAACTTGACTGCGTTGGCCAGAAAGTTCTTGAGCACCTGGCGGACCTTGTCGACATCGGTATCGATCGTCGCCGGGGTCTCAGGTGCGATCTCGACGCGCAGGGCGAGCCCCTTATCCTCGAACTGGGGTGCCAACAGCGAGCGCAGGTCTTCGAGCAGTTCCTCGATGACGCTGGTCTCGACGTGCAGTTCCAGTCGGCCCGCCTCGATCCGCGACAGATCGAGGATATTGTCGATCAATGTCTTGAGATCCTGCCCCGCGTTGTGGATGACCTCGGCACGCTGGCGCGAGCCCTTGCCGAGACTGCTGTCGGAGGCGGCGAGCAGCTTAGACAGCAGCAGGATACTGTTCAGCGGTGTGCGCAGCTCGTGGCTGACATTGGCGAGGAACTGCGATTTGTAGCGGTTGGTCGCTTCGAGCTCGCGGGCATGCGCCCGCAGGTTTCGGGTCTGGTTGGCATGGGTCTGGGAGAGTCGCGTCAGATCACTGGACAGCTGACGCAGTTCCGGTGAACCGCTCCAGTCGAAGACCACCGGTTTATCCGACTCGAGCGTGCGCTGCACACCTTCGGTGAGCTGCTTGCCGATGCCTTCGGCGCGCCGGGTGATCCAACGCGCGACCAGGAACTGGAACACGACCAGACCGAGGACGATCAGCAGCACCCGGACGACGATCTCGGTGCGGAACATCTGCAACGGCTGATCATCGACCGACCGACCGACCCAGAGTGTGCGTCCGTTGACGGTTCGAAACATCGGCACCCAGATCGCGCGCCGATTATCATGCTCCCACAACACGATGCGCTTCGACTGGAACAGCGTCTGCAGTCCCTCGAAATCATCGAAGGCGTTGCCGGCGCGCGCCGGTTGGTCCGGCAGCTGCAGGTAACCGCCGTCGTCGTGCACCCAGAGGGTCTCGTCATCACGACGCACCAGACCGGCGATGTCCAGGGTGATCGCAACGATGCCGATCGCCGGCTCACCCGGCACCGCAGACGCGATCGGGCTGATCAACTGCAGGGTAAAGACACGCGCCGGGTCATCGGCCGCCAGGTCGATGCGCAACGGACTCAGAACGACGTTGCTGAGCCGGCCGGACATCAGCATCGCGACCTGGTCCGGCGGGACATTGCGGGGAAGCCGCGTGGTCGGCCGCCAGTCGCCGGTGTCGGAGTCGCGGTCGAGCCAGAAGCGCGCGATGCCCGCCTCATCGAGGAACAGGATCTCGGTAACATCCCGTTCCTCACCGAGGATGCGGTTGATCCATTGTGTGTAGCGGACCCGCGCGAGATCGATCTCGGCCTGGTCGAGGGTGCCGCTGTCGCCGACCAACGCGCCAGGCTCCGGCAGCCTGGCGAGTAGCCGGACGCTGGCATCACGGCTTGCGAGATGCTGATCGAGGTCGCTGAAATCGGCGCGCAGGTTCTGCAGCAAGGCCGCGCGATAAAAGAGATCAACGCGCTCCAGAACCAACGGCAGGTTGATGGCCACCGCCAGCATCAGCGGCACCAGACCGAAGACGAACAGGAACAGCAGTATGCGAACGCGCAACGACATACTGGCACCTTAGCGCCAGCGCCACCGCCTGAGAATCCCTGTGAACCCACCTCCCGCATCGCTGAGCGTCCTCTACCAGGACGCGCACTATGTCCTGATCGACAAGCCGGCCGGTCTGCTGATGCATCGCAGCCCCATCTCACGCGACCGTGCATTCGTGCTGCAGACGCTGCGGGACCAGCTCGGCCGTTGGGTCTATCCGGTCCATCGGCTGGACCGCGCCACGTCCGGCGTCCTGGCGTTCGGCCTCACCGCACATGCCGCACAGCGACTGGCGGCTGAGTTCGCCGCGCGCCGCGTCGGCAAGACCTACCTCGCGGTAGCAAGAGGCTGGACAGACCCGCAGGGATGTATCGATCATCCGGTCGCAGACGAGGACAGCAATGGCGTCCACCAGGCGGCACAGACCCGCTACCGACGCATCGGCACCGTCGAACTGCCGGTCGCGGTCGATCGCTACCCGACGGCGCGCTTCAGCCTGGTCCAGGCAGAGCCGCTGACCGGCAGACGACAGCAGATACGCCGCCATTTCAAACACATCTCACATCACCTGATTGGCGACACGACCCATGGAAACGGACGCCAGAACCGCTTGTTTCGCGAACGGTTCGGCATCCACCGGCTCCTGCTGCTGTCCTATCGCCTGCGCTTCGTGCACCCCTGCACCGCGGCGCCGATCGAGGTCAGCGCGCCGTTCGACGCGGACTGGCAACGGATAATGACGCTGTTCGGCGACCCGACTGATCTGGGGCATGGCT
>JASFVZ010000197.1:0-5118 GCA_050049565.1 Chromatiaceae bacterium
AGTTCCCGACAAGCCGCTGCCCTGGAAGAACCGGCGCACCTGGCGGCGCACGCTGCGGCGCGCGGTGAAGCGGTGGAAGAAAAAGGTCGGCCTGCGTCGGCAGCTCAACTGAGTCTGACAGATTTCAGCGGCAACCATTTCAATCCGGGAGCGCCCAGCGTTCAGGATAGCTGGACCTCTCTAATCGGAAAGCCTCTGCTTCAGGATATGGTGCTATTTCCAGGCTTGGCTGCGCAATCGATGCCGCAAGGACAATACGACAATTATCAGTGCCGGCTATTGGCCGTCATGTGCCATACGGGAAGGACAGCCTCAGCCCCCCCTGCTCGGGCCAGGCCGGATTAAACGCCGCAACCTTTCCAGCGGGCGCCGCGGACGTAGTTTCGTGCGCGCATGTCGCCGCTGCTGCTCGATGCCCTGTCGGATCACCTCCTCCGGAAGATTTAGGGCCTTTGCGGCCCGGGCCGGGCTGCCGAAATAGCTGCTGGATCTCTTCAGCACCTTGTTGATTCGTCTGTCGTCCTTGAGGACGAGCGGTGAATCGATATCGTAATGCTCGAGATCGAAGCATTCACGCAGCCGCTCTACGGAGGCTGGCGAGTACTTGGCAATGCGGACCACCGTTTCCACTTCCCCGGTTACGAACAGCAACCGCGCGAGCAGTGCATCCAGCTCTTGCGCCTTGTTGACGTTGGGAAATGGCTCGTCCGGGACGCTCAGGTCCAGGAATTCACACAGCGGCTCCCAACCGGTACTTTGTGTCACATTGTGAACGAGCAGATCGTCGGGCCGGTTCTTGAAATGCTTCCTAACCTTGGCCTCGTGCTCATGAAACGCTTTGCGGAAGGTCTCGCGTTCGAACGTAGTCTGGCCGTACTTCATGGTCAGGAGTTTCTCCCGCTCTGCAGCCCGCTGCCGATCCATGCCGCGCTTGAGCCTCATGTCGCGCTCGATGGATTTAAGCCAGCCCTCCACTTCGCGAACAGTCAGTATGAACTTGCTGCCGGGATAGGCAGCGTCGAGTTCCGGGTACATGGCGGCGCTCACACCCGGAAGGGCGGCATCGAAATCATCGATGCCCTGCCAGTCCAAGGGCAACCGTACTGTGCGGTAGCCCAGAATCCGGAGGGCCTCCTTGAGGCTGGTGGTGCCGGTCTTGCCAAGGCCGATGCAGAAGACTTTTTGTCGCGTCATAAGCAGGTATAGATATGTAAACTGCCGACCGCCGGGTGTCAGCCATGCGGCGATTATACTCACACCGGCACCGCTCAGACTTTAGCCGGGCGGCATATTTCTATCTGGACATCAGCAGACTGCCGCGATTAGGGTATCTGGCACGATGAGCAAGTCAAAAATCTTTGGTATCGGCCTCGCAAAGACGGGCACTACCAGCCTCAATGATGCCTTCGCTATCCTTGGTATCGCCTCGATCGGCTGTCCAGCTGACATCGCCTCCATCCGCCGCTTTGACGCTGCAACGGACGGTATTGTCGCCGATCAGTTCGAAGAACTGGACAGGGTGTTTCCGGGCAGCAAGTTCGTTTATACAGTGCGCGACGTAGAGGATTGGCTTGACTCCTATACTCGCTACCGTGGTTGGAAGCTGCCGGCATCAAAGGCCCATACCGAAAAAGTCGAACGCCTCTATGGAACCACGGGCACCGACCGCTCGGCGCTGCGCGAGTCCCACGAACGGCATGATCGCCATGTCCGGGAATACTTCCGCGACCGACCCGAAGACCTACTGATCATGAACATCTGCGATGGCGGCGCCGACTGGCCATCGCTCTGCGGCTTCCTCGGCAGGCCGGTACCCGAAATCCCATTTCCGGCCAGCAATGAGCGCTTCACGAACAATGTCTTCCTACACCTGCTCTACCATCTTCAAGACCCGGCCTTGGTGTCGAAAATCTCCAGGGCACCCGTGGATTATCTGGCCAGGTTGTCGACAGATACCTATCAACCGGAAAACTTCATCAATGAAAGTCCAAGCAAGCGCTCCGATCGTATCCTCGTCAAAAGCTGTAAGCACTTTGGCGGTGTCGCGCACGCCGCGGATCGCCTAAAGCTGGACGAGCAGTTTCTCGAAGCGGCCATAGAACGCCATCGGCAACGTAAGTCCCCGCGTCCCAAGCGCAAGTCTACGGTCATCAGCAAGCGCATACGTAGGCTCCGGCATCTGCTCGGGCTGCGCACGCGCTGAACCCGGCATGAGAGTGGTTCTGCACTTCTGCTACGCTGATTTATTGCGATCGGTCCTCCGGCACCCCTGATGAACAAGCTGAAGCGCCGGATTATCCTGTCGGCCCTCTTCTTTTTACCCGTTCAAAAGCGCGCAGCTTTCAGCCGCTGGCTGCGCGGTCGCCGGGAATGGAAAAAGCTACGCAAGGCCGACTGCGTCATCGTGACCTGCCCGAAGAGCGGCCGTACCTGGCTGCGCATCATGCTCTCGCGTTTGGTGCAGCAACGCTTCGATCTCCCAGCGACCTCGGTCATCGGCACTACGTCCTTCCATCGCGCCAACAGGACGCAGCCCCGCGTCTACTTCACCCATGACTCCTACATCGGCGACTACACCGGCAACCGCGAATCCAAGTCAGATTACGTCGGCAAGCGCATCGTGTTCCTGGTGAGGGATCCCCGCGACATCGCGGTCTCGGCCTATTTCCAGTGGAAATTCCGCACTGACAAGGCGAAACGCGCACTGCACGCCGCTTTCTTCGAGGGTCAGGACCCAACCGTGTTCGACTTCGCCATGCACCCTGCCGGTTCAATGCAGAAGAATATCGACCGCATGAACAGCTGGCACCGGGCCCGCGCCCGGCTGGACGACCTGCTGGTAGTACGCTACGAGGACCTGCGCGCCGAGCCGGAGAAATGGCTGGCTAGCGTGGCAGGTTTCATCGGCTATCCCGCCAGCGCCGAGGAGATTAGCGATGCCGTCGAATATGCGTCGCTGGAAAACATGAAAACAATGGAGCGCGGGGGCTCCTTCGGAGACAAGAGCCGACGCTTCAGCGCGGGTAAACAGGATAGCGAGGACGCCTACAAGGTGAGGCGCGGCAAGGTCGGCGGCTACAGGGACTACTTCACCGCCGAACAGGTGGCCGAGCTTGACGCCCTGGTCGAGAGCACGTTGGAACCGGTGTACGGTTATACCTCGCCGCGGCCATAAGCAGGCGAGTCAACCGTAGCCGAACTCCGAGTTCAGTTCCTCGCGAATTTTCTTGGAAAGGAACGCGATCTCAGCGTCACCGAGGTAGTCCACGTAACCGCCGACCTTGCCTTTCCGCACCTTGAAGGTCTCCGGGTCGTCGGGATCGGAAGGCTGAAACGCGCGCGTCATGAAGGCACTCTCGGCCGTGGGATCACTGCGCGGCTTGTCGTGCGCCCCGCGGGCGCTCTGCGCCTCCATGTTGCGCATTTTCTCGATCCTGCCGAGCTCCAGGACTTCATCCAGAATCGCCTCATCCACCTCGGGCAGGCCGACAAAACGCAGAATATCGGTGAGGGTTTCACGGGTATTACTGCGGAGATCCTCGTAGCGGAAGATGCGTAACTCTTCGGGAACGTTTCTATTCGCTAGCCAATTATTGTAGAACGAAATGATGGTATCGATTCCGCCGATATCCTGGTAGACGAATTCGTCGATCGAACCGTTGAACCTCGGCTTCTCTCTGCGCTTGGCCGGCTTGCGCCGAGTTTTCTCGAAGAAACTGGAAACCAAGATGTCGCGCGGGTCTCTAGCCAGCAGCACGACCTTCTGATTTCGGTACATGGACTTGTCGGTATGCAACTCTCCAGGCGTCTTCCACTGTGGCCGGAAGTCATGCGAGAACCGTATCCGGGGTATCCCCTCAAGATGCTTGGTGTACTGTTTCAGCGTAATGACGTTTTTTACATCCAGTCCGTAGTAACGCGTGATGTATTCACCAAGCATCACCTGTAGCCAGGTCCTACCGGACTTGGGGAAGGACACGAAGGTCAATTCCTCGCCCTGCCGCCCGAGTGCGCGCTTTAAAGCCTTCGCGTAGGGTTTGATGGATCGGCGCAAGCTGCCAGTCATGATGAACAATCCTGTGCGGCCGCGCCGCACATTCGATCGGGAATATCAGGGGTCGGTAATTTACGGGAACCAGACAGGTTTTTCCAGAAGGGCGCGCTCAGCAGATCGTAAAATTGCGACTATCTCTGCGCTATGCCAGGGAAAGCGATGTTGTGTTTTGGCGCCAATGCCGATCCTTTCCATCCTGAAAACCAGATCGACTCTCAGCCTTGGCGATGCTCGAACATGGCGGATACGCCGCCGATCGTTAGCAACAATGGTGGAGGCCGCCAGTACGTGAAAATGCGACAAGATCGCCTAACGCCAGCGGCTGAACAGTGCGTGGCTTGGGCGGATCTTTGCTCGGCGATAGATACGCCCGGCAGGTATGGTGGTAGTCGAAGTACTGGCGAAGGATCCGGCGCAGGTGTCGCTCATTGAGCACGATGACGTGATCCAAACACTCTCGGCGAATGGAAACGATCACGCGTTCGACAAATGGATCTGCCAAGGAGAACGAGGCGCTGTAGGCACCTCATTGATACCCAAGCGCTTGATCCGTCGTTGCACAGCGTCACCATAGACGCGTTCGCGGTCACGCAACGGACAGCGCGGCGGGATATCAAATGGAAACGCCTCCACGATCTGCTGGGCCGTTCATCGAGCGGTCGGAACGGTGAAGAAATCCATTGCGGCCAAGTCCGTGACATCATTGTCAAGGAAGTTTCGTCACGTCTGCAAAGGCGGATTTCGATGACGGGCCATGTACTTCGAGACACTGGCTTAAGAGACCTCAATACCGAGCTTGAGCAGTTCTCCATGGATTCGCGGTGCCCCCCCATCCGATATTTGCCGACAGCATCTCTTGGATTAGCCTGCGTATTCCTTTATCGATAGGCGGTCGTCCCACTCGCCGACGCCGACTCTTCCACAGCCAATAGCCACGAAAGCCTTCTCGGTGCCAATTCACGACGGTATCAGGGAGCAATGCGTGCAGCGTCGCCCGCCATCCGTTTACATATCTTGCGAAGAGATGGCGGACAAGGTCCGCGTCGTCGTGGCGACGGGGGGTG
>JASFVZ010000198.1:0-5113 GCA_050049565.1 Chromatiaceae bacterium
GATCAAATCCGGCCAAGGCGGTTCGAGCTTGTCTGACTTCTCGAGGTCTACGTGATAGAGCGTCGGCCCAACCTTGGGTTTGCCAAGAACGAAGGGTGGATAGACCTCGATATGCTTGAGCACGAAATTCCAGCCGAGGGCGTCGGCGATCGTATGGACCTGGCCGTTGTCGCCCTGCTTGTCTCCGAGTACCAGCCAGACCCGCGGCGGCGTGTCGCGATCAGGCTCGAAAGACTCAGTATCGGAACCGGTGTTCATTGCTTTCTCAGAAAACGTTATATCGGCAAAGCAACGGTGTGAAAACCAAATGCCTGTTTTGAAAACCAACCGGCTGTCTAGATTCGTCCAGGATGCCGTGTCTGTCCTTGGCGCGGGTCATGAGAAAAGCCAAGGCCGAGTTTTCAGCGCGCTCTCCGGTCACATGGTCGGGGGATAGAACTGTTAAAGCGTCTGCAGCCTAACTGGGCAGCGGCGGCGTGCGGTCGATCACCTCGAATGCATCGTGTCGGACGTGCTTTTTTTGCATCTCTTCACGCACCAACTCCTCTGTCACAACACCTTTGTCGAGGCATTCGCGTAGTAGGCCAAAAAATAGTTGTTCCTGTTTTTTGTCCGGATGCGGTTGATACACGCCAAGAAGGGCATACTCACCAAAAAGGTGTCGACGGGCGAGGTGCCACCACCCTTTCGGTTGTAACAGGTGGAAACGTTCCGGGGGGCGAAAATCCACTTTGAGGCCAGTCTTCCAGGGTTGGGTCTTGCGCTTGGTGTTGTGGACCATTTTCGTCTGATCGGTTAACCGATCAAAATCGTTCCATTCGTTTTCGAATTGGCCGATGAGATCCGGATCCTCGTGTGCGAGACAGATCCAGTCCTTGTAATCCCGCCTGAACTCGAATAACTCACCAAACTGCTCTTCGACTTTCCAATGGGTAAGCTGGCTGCAATCGAGCATCATCACGCTGGTCGCCAGGCAGCCTTGCGCACCTTTGCTATTGGAGCGGGGGCGGCAGAGGATGGCTCTGCCCTGCATGTCACGAGAGAGCAAGTCCCAGATGTCGCTGACGGCGAACACGTCCGGGTCTATCACAATCGCTCTGCCGCTGTAGTCCATCAGTTCCGGGGGCATGAAACGCAACGGAGTAAACGACTGCAGGTCGTCGTTGAGCCAGACTCTTTTCTGGTTCGCGCGAAGATACAGTTGTCCCTCTCTCGCGTGGAAGAAGGGATAGTCTTCAAGCTTGATGATCTCGACCGAGAACCGATCTTGATGCCTGGAGCTGCGTTTCAGCGCATGCGCCGCTACCAACGCACCAAGCCACTGCTTGTGGTTCGTGTGGATGAAGACTCGATATTCCATGTGCATCACCCCCAGCGACGGTCAAGCTTTCGGGTGGAGGGAAAAGGGCGCGGGTTTGATCGGGATCGTTTTGTCATTATTCGATTGATGTAATCGGCGATCGGGTGATCCGCGGTGCCATTTGGCGGGGCGAGTGGCATAGTCTCTCAGAACGGACTCTATGAACTCCGGGCCTGGGTCGGTGTCGCGCGGTCTTTTGGCCAACGGCGTTTGAAGCACATCCATTGATCAGGGGTCGCGCGGATCCATGTCTCAAAATGCTCGTTGATCAATCGGGTCATTTCCCTCGCCTGGTCGCCAATCGCTGCAGCCGGGTTCGGGCTCGCGACGGGGGCGTAGACAGAGATGCGATAGTAACCCGGGCGCAAGCGCTCTCCTCTGACGGGTATCAAAGCGGCACCGCTGCTGAGTGCAAGGCGCGCGGCGCTAGTGTTTGTCAGGGCGTTCACGCCAAAGAAAGGTACTAGTTCGCCGGTGTCGAGCCGGGTATCTGTCGCGAGGCCTATGCTGTTCCCGGCTTCCAGTTCGCGAAGCAACGGACGTACTCCGGCGTTTGTAGGCAACCAGTGCACGCCGAACGCCTCGCGCAGTCGCCGCATGGCTTTTCTAACGCTTGGATTGGATTCTTCGGCAAAAACGGTCGTGATCTTCATGTTCTGCTGCCGAGCGAGCAGATTGGTGACCTGCCAGGCCCCGACGTGGGCAGTGACCATCACTGAGCCGCGTCCACTTTTGAAATGAGCTATCGATAGTGGGTCGATCGCAAACTCGAGGCGCTTTTCGCGATCTGACCATATTTCATCCATCTTGACGAGTTCGGCGATCGCCATGCCGAGCTGTCGGAAGATGTTCTTTGTCGTTCGCTCGAGGGTGGCTTCATCCCAATTCGGAAAAGCGATTGCGAGATTTTCACGCACCTTGCTGGCCTGGGCCATCGAGGGGCCTATAAAACCAACGACTCGGGCCCCGAAAGCAGAGGCCCGATCTATCGAAAACGCACCGATCATCCGAAGCAATAGACCAATCAGTTGGCCTTCCAGCCAAACGGCCGATGCGCTTATCGCCGGTAAGGCGCGGGCAAGTTTTTTCGGTACCAGATAGAACTCTGGCACGGCGACAGGCCTATCGACTTTCCCCGGTAGTCCGGAAGACGAGATCCCACAGCGGCGAGCTAACTCCATAGCGGCCAGCCTCACCCGAATAGTGGTGCTTGAGGTGATGGCGTTTCAATGCCTTGGCGATGGGGTTCTGCATACGAAAATGGTGCGTCGCGTAGTGGATATAGTCGTATGTGAGATAGCCGGCAATGAAAAATGCGCCGAAGGGTTCTATCCAGGGCGTGGGGATCACCAGCCCGAACAGCAAGAACAGCGCCGCCATGATGGGGATCGCGCCAGCCGGCGGCATGACCAGCCGGGTCTTGTCGCGAGGGTCGTCGTGGTGATTGCCGTGAAAAAGATAAACCAGACGTTTACCGATCGCGCTTTTGGCGCGGTAGTGAAAGACGAAGCGATGCAGGCAGTACTCTGTCAGCGTCCAGGTCAGTATCGCCAGCACGCCGATCCCAAGTACCGATGCAGGAGGGAGTTGGTGCAGGTACAGACTGCGCCAGCCTAGCCAGACCGCGACGGGGCCCCAGAACAGCAGCGGGACAATCGGGTGGACATGGGTCAGCCGCTCGAGAAAGTCATTCTCAAACAGGCGAATTGATTGGTTACCGTCACGAGATTGCATTGCACTTCAGTCCAAATTGGCACAGGTTCATTAGGCAACGCCCGGCTTGATCTTCGGCCAAAGCCGGGTTGCGCAAAACCAGTCTGCCGGGTTTTTTCGGATCCATGTCTCAGCCATCTAATGGACCTGCCGGATTATATCGACTGCCTGCTCGCCTTTCGGGTTGCCTGGTCGCACAGGCGGCGAGAACAAATCCCAAAACCTTGCGCCCTTGATGCGCTCGACCTGGGCGGGGACGAGGTCGCAGTCAGACATCAACGCGACTTTGGCCGGCATCGTGCCCGTGTCTTTCGATTCGCCAAAGAAAGCAACCGGCTTGCCGTCGTCGACGCGCCGGTCAATCATCATCCCCACGGTCCTCTCCTGTCTTCATTTTTCCCACCAACCGCCGGGCACTATCGTCGCGGAGCAGGAGTCCACACGTTAGCGCTGCCCTGGACCGTCGCAACCTGCGATTCTACCAGGGGTTGGTAACCGGCGAGTAGAGGTTGGTATTCACTACCTCGAACGGACCCATTGCGGCGGCCACAAGTTCCCAGTTGCGAAGACGGGCGCCGACAACAACCGTGGGTCGTTGACGGTCCACGAAAATCGCATCGGGATCCTCGACGACGATCGCCAGTCGCTTGCCCCCTTGGCCGCGGACTATCCGATCCAGATGGGGAAACTCGCCTATGACCCGGCCGGCCCGGCGCCAACTGGCCCGGACGATTTGCCGAATTTCATCCGGCCCTTTTTCGGGGAAGACGGCGCGAAAGTTCTCCGTGAGCGAGTTGGTCTTGTCTTTCATCATGGGGCCGATCACGGCGGCAGAGGCGGCACCCAATCGGGAGGCGCCCTCGACGGGCAAGCAGCGAAACACGCATATCAGGCTCCAGACGAGACCCTAGTCAATGCGCCATAAGGCACGCTTCAGGAATTCGTGTCGGCGCGCGATCTTGCGTAGCGGGTTTCCGACCATGAACGCAGGCATCTACCCGGCCCCCTCGCGATGCTGAAAAGTCCCATTGGTTGTTCTGCAAGCCCCGACTCTGGTGACACCGATTGATCGGCTCAAGTGGGTATCAACCGATCGAGCGTTTGAGCTGCTCGAGGCCGCTGCGCAATGTTACCTGCGGATGCCAGCCAGTCGCTTCGGTGAACGCCTGGTTGTTCACCACCCAGTCCGGATGTCGCAATTCGCGCAGTTTTGACGGGGTAAGCATCGGCGCATATCCGAGCAGCCGCGACAGCCCCAGGTTGGCGTAAGCCAGACCGTCGAGCAGGAGGGCAGGGACCCGCAACGGGTGTACCTTCCTGCCCCAAACACCCTCGGCGATTGCTGCCATATCGAGCCAGCCATAACCGTCGGGCATGCCGTCATCGAGCGCGAAAGTGCGACGCCCGAGCTTGGGCAGCCGCAGGCACGCAATGATTCCCTCCACGAGATCATCGACATGTATCAACGACACGCGCGAGGCTGGGTCCCCCGGGATGGGCAGGACGCCGCGCGCCATCGACCGGAATACCGCGAGCATTTCCTTGTCGCCTGGCCCATAGACAGCGGGTGGACGGATGATGGCCCAGTCAAGGCGCTCGGTCGTGGCCTGCAAGCGTTGTTCTGCGGTGTGCTTGCTCCGAGCGTACCAGGACAATTGCGGTTCTCGCGCAGCGAGCGAAGAGATGTAAATCAGCTTTGGCGGGTGCGCGCTACGGCTAGCGACGTCAATTAGACGCTGTGTGCCATCCACATTGGTCCGGTCAAAGGACTCCGGCGAGTTGCCGCGCACTGCGCCTGCCAGGTGAATGACTGCGGCTGCGTCATCAAGCAGTGCACTCAGACTGTCCTCGCGGCTCAGGTCACCGATAATGGGCGTGACGCCAGATGCTGCCAGGCTGGTAGCTGCGTCGGCATTGCGCACCAACGCCCGGACCGAATATCCATTGGCCTGAAGATGCGCACAGAGGGTGCGGCCGATGAATCCGGTGGCGCCGGTGACCGCGATCCACGGCGTGGCCGTTGACAATGGCGTCTAGGCG
>JASFVZ010000199.1:0-5095 GCA_050049565.1 Chromatiaceae bacterium
CGTTCATTTAGGCTCACTAAACCTCTCTCCTCGCGCCTTGCCTGACGCATTTTGGGACTGCAACGCTGAGTCTCAGTTAGTGTGAACAGGCCCTAGGTCTTCGATGTCGCTGGCGCGGCGGGCTCGGCGGACACCGGCGGCGTCTCTGCGTAGCGCGCCAGCAGCGCCTCGATCAGATGGCGCTCGCTGCGGATCTTCTCGATCAGCAACGCCATCGTCGGTGTGTCCGACTCGCCGTTGACCTCGACCGGTGCCTCGGACAGACCGCGTTCACCGAGGTCGTCCACCAGCTGCGTCGCACCCGATAGCCACTCCTCCAGCCCGTTGAAGAACCGGTTCTGCGCATGCCCGGCCTGCAGGTCGAGAAAGCCCAGCACGAGCGAGCCGCCCAGGCCAAACAGCGAAGAGCTAAACGCGGTTCCCATACCGTTGAGCGGTTCCTGGAGCCCCTGCTTGAGCTGGGTGAAGACCGCGGCATAGTCGCCGCCGCCGACTTCGAGGCCGTCGATCACCAGGCCGACTGCGGCGATGGTTCCGAGCAGTCCCCAGAAGGTGCCCAGAAGGCCGAGGAAGATCAGGGTGCCGATCATGTACCGGGAGATCTCGCGTGACTCATCCAGCCGATCGCGCAGACCGTCAAGGATGGTCCGCAGGGCCTGCGCCGTAAGGCTGAAACGGTCGCGCCGGCGCTTGCTGAGATGCTTGGCCAGGGGTTTCAGCAGCCGCGGTTCGGCGGTCACCGAGAGTCCGATCTGACCTGTACGAAACACCCGGATCCATCGGATCTCGGTATTGAGGACCAGGACCTGGCGGAAGTTGATCAGTATCCCGGTCACCAGGACGCCCAGAATCACCCCGTTGAAGGCCCAGTTGGCCATGAAGGCGCCACTGAGCGGCTGCAGCAGCAGGGCGCAGATCGCCGAAACGATCGCCAGGTAGACCAGCATCCAGAATAGCGATTGTCGGATAGATAGCATGACGGCCCTCTGTCGAGCAGAACCTCAGTTGCAGGCGTACGGACCGGTCGGGCCCAGCGCACGCCACCCTGCTGGCGGTATCGGCGCCTTTGGGAAAATCTTTCGCACAGCGTGGAATGGCCGGTCTGACCGTCCGGGGCCAGCGATATCGGGTGGTTATTCCCTGAACGCAAAGCAAGGCGTCGCACGGCTTAGAATCTGGTAGTCATCCGGCTGATTCGATCACTATGCCGTATACCGCCGAATTCCTGCTGAGCCTTGGTCTTATCCTGCTGTTGGGCCTGGCCAGCGACTATCTTGGCGGCCGGACTTTCCTGCCGCGAGTCACGGTTCTGCTGACCGCCGGCATCCTGGTGGGCGAGCAGGGACTGGACCTGATAGCGCCTGCTGCTGGCGATCGTCGCCATCGATGATCTATGGGCGCTCGTCCTGTTCAGTTTCGGTCTGGCGTTTGCGGCCCTGCTCAATGGTGACAGCCATGTCTCTGCCACTCTGGCCCATGCTGGCTGGGAAGTTGGCGGAGCCGTTCTGCTCGGAATCGCTCTCGGTCTGCCCGCGGCGTATCTCACCGGGCGGCTTCGCCCGGGCCAGCCGATGCTCACCGAGGCCCTGGGCCTGGTCTTCACATGCGGTGGCGCGGCCGTCTGGTTGGAGGTGTCCTTCCTGATTACTGCGATAAGCATGGGTGCAACGATTGCCAATCTGGCACGTCATCATGAATACCCGTTCCATGAGATCGAGAGCATCGAATGGCCGTTTATGGCGATCTTCTTCATGCTCGCCGGCGCCTCGTTGCAGGTCGACACCGTGTTCGGGCTGGGCTTTGTGGGGCTGGCCTATCTGTTTTCGAGGGCGCTGGGAAAAGTCGCCGGGGCGTGGGTCGGCGCACAGCTCAGTGGTGCCAGCCACGAAGTGAAGCGCTGGATGGGGGTGGCGCTTCTGCCGCAGGCAGGTGTGGCTATTGGCATGGCGCTGCTCGCGGCGAATCGCTTCCCCGAGCATGCACAGTTGATACTCTCGCTGGTGGTTGCGACAACGGTGGTATTCGAGCTCGTTGGGCCGGCATTCACGCGGATGGCACTGCACCGTACCAACAGCACCAACACCGGTGAGTGACTGGGCCAGAACACCCGAAGAGGCTGTGAGATACTCGAGAAAACCCTGGTTGGCCCACCAACCATCGACAGACGATTTACCGGTCCCGTGCCGTGCATGACCTGATCGCCCTCGCCGAAGACTATGCCACGCGTGCGCATGCGCGCATCGATCAGCGTCGCAAGTACTCCAATCAACCCTATGATGTGCACCTGCGCAGCGTGGCCCGGCTGGTGGCGGAAGTCAGTTCGGATGAGCAGATGATTGCGGCCGCCTGGTTGCACGATACCGTGGAAGACACGCCGGCGACGTTTCGCGATATCGAGCAGGTGTTCGGCCGGGACGTTGCCCAGCTGGTGGCCGAACTCACTGATGTCAGTCGTCCGGGCGACGGCAACCGGTCAACCCGAAAGGCCATCGACCGGGCGCACCTTGCAGCCGCATCGGATCGCGCGAAGACTGTGAAGCTTGCCGATCTGATCGACAACTGTCGCGACATCTGCCGGCACGATCCGCGCTTTGCCCGCGTATTCGCCGACGAGATGGAGGCGCTGCTGGTTGTACTGGAGGGTGGTGATCCGACGTTGCTCAGGCGGGCACACAAGACGCTCGAGAAGTGCCGCAACACGCTGATGCAGGACGATGCGGATGCCATGCCGGACGGGGAGTCGCCCCCGCCGCTCGACATCAGTCGGAATCAGCGCCACGCCCTCAAACTGTTCACCACGGCGTTCTCGGCCGCTGATATTGCCGATCCGCTGGCCTCATTCGATGCCGACGCATCCGCCAGCGAGGCCAAGCACGCCATGGAACGCGGCGGGTGGGAAGTAGCCGGGCTGCGCGAGCATGGCTTGATAACCGGCTATCTGAGACGACAGGACCTGCAGGAAGGAAACTGCGCCGACTTCAGGAGGGGCTTCTTTCGCAACCAGGTCGTCGGTGCCGACAGCTCCTTGTCGGAGGTGATCTTCGTACTTACCCGGCACAGCACCTGCTTCGTCGAGATACTCGGCGAGGTCTCGGGCGCGATCCGCCGTGACCATATCCAACGACCGGTGGTGCGCATGTGGCTGTTTGGGATGATCACCCTGATCGAGATGACCATGGCCAAGCGGATCGAGAAGCGCTACCCGAACGATGACTGGACCGACCAGCTGTCTGCAGGGCGCCTGGCGAAGGCGCACGACCTGCGCAAGGAGCGTGAACGGCGAGGGCATAAGCCGCGCCTGGCCGACTGTCTGCAGCTGTCGGACCGCATGCAGATCCTGATGAAGGACGACGAGGACCTCGACTGGATGGGGTTTCCATCGAGGCGCGTCGCCAAGCACGTGGCGAAGGAGTTCGAGTCGTTGCGCAACAACCTGGCGCATGCTCAAGACATCGTAACCTCCGACTGGCCGCAGATCGCCCGCATGACCCAGCGCATCGAGCGGGTGGTGGGTATTGGTGCGGACTAATGGGGCATGCGCCGATATGTGAATAATTCATGTTTCCGGGTCAAAAAATTCACGACTCTGCTTGCCTTTCGGCTCCTAGCATTACTCCCAACACGGACGAACAAACGCTGCCACAGGGACGTGCAACGCATAACCTGCATCTTTGGGAGAAATGAAATGAAAACGATCCTCGCTGCAATCACCTTCGCCCTGTTTTCTGTCATCGCCGTTGCTGATCCTTGCATGGACGCCAACGTCTCGCCGCTTGGCTACAGCCTCAATGGCTCGGCCGATGAGATTCATCTGAGTGAGCACGGCTGCTGAAGACCTGGTATTCAGGGCGACTACGCAGCTATCGCGGATTGCACTTTCATGATCAACGAGTAAGCCGCCCACCGAGGCGGCTGCTTCGTGAGTTGCCAAAGCGACAACCGCTGCGAGCCACCGATCAGGCGCCTTAGACTGCGTGTGCGCCAACCGAGGAGGGCACGCAGGTCATCCCGCTTTCTACGCATCAGCATGCTGCATACCGTGTCGGATCGTCGTGCGACAGTGTCGGCAGCCGATGCCCGGCTGCGGTGACCGGTAGGCCAAGGGGGCCTTTGCCAATGTGGCGACAGGTCGACGACAGGCTTCTTGGATTGACGATGACGCAGCGATGTAAGTTCGCGTTGCTGCTTGGGGCAGGCTGTAAAGACTATGGAACGGCCACACCCTGACTCTTTCGCGATCTTGGTAGAGGGAACGCATCGGCCGCGTGGCGGATCAGACCGACACCCAGCTTTAAGTTGAAGCGATCGGCTTTGGCCCGCTATTCCTCGACGTGATTCCCGGGTCATACATTATTCGAGCTAGGACGGTTCGCCGCCGTAAGAGCACCAGTCTTGTTGGGTCAACGGGCGGGGCGACGGTGGGATCTCGAGCCGGTATGCCCGATTGACCAGGGATAACGCGACGATAACGCCGACCGAGCCGTACAGCAGTGCGAAGTGGGTAAGTTGGTTTTTCGGTAGCACGATCAACAACACCACGAAGCAGACGATGGAGGCGATAATCGTGAGCAGCGGTATGGAGCGTTGGAATGCCGCTCTCCAGCGCGCACCCAAAAAGCGTCGATGGAACAGCGCCGGCGAGGTATCGAGCGTTTTGGAGAGGTGCCTGACGGTCGCGTCCAGTTTCTGCTCGAGTCTGGGGGTGCGCCTGGGTTCCCGTGCCGGCGCCTTGACACTTCCGCTCCACGAATCCGCGCGATCGCGTCTTATCGGCCGCCACGACCAGCCCAGCACCGCCAGCAGATCCTCGGTCAGGTGGAGTTGGCGCGGGGCCTCGCCAGTCAATGAGAACTCAAAATCGCGCCAGTCGGTTTCCTTGGCCGACAGCGTGAGCGGTCCGATGCGGGCCCGTGCGCCGACAAGTCGCAGTGCCCCGTCCTCGCGGCTTTCGCGCACGCTTGTTGAACGAGCACCGGCGAAGAGCAGGATGCGATAGTCGCGGGCAAGCAACACATCGGCGACGAAGCAGACCTGGCGCGCTGGGTCGACTGCCTCGACCGCATCCAGTAGGACCGCTGGATCAATCCCCTCTGCG
>JASFVZ010000200.1:0-5093 GCA_050049565.1 Chromatiaceae bacterium
GACCGCCCCGGTCCGACCGACCTGGAACTCGACCGCCTCGACCAGGGTCAGCGCCTCCTCGGCCGGGAACTTCCATGCGATCGCCCAGCGCGGTGCCCGAGCGACGAATCCCAGGGCATCCTGGTCATCGATCCGGTCGACCTTGAACACCACGCCGTCGATGTCGTAGGCGAGGCTGTCGCGCCGCCGGCCGATCTCGGTGAAGTAGGTATGGCAGCCGGGAACACCCTCGACGCTGCGCAGCTCGGGAGAGACCGGCAGGCCCCACTCCGACAGACGGGCCATGCTGTCGGTATGCGTGGCCGCCAACCCATCACCCGAGACCTCACCGAGCCCGTAACAGATCAGCGTCAGGGGTCGGGTGGCGGTCACTCTGGGGTCGAGCTGCCTGAGACTGCCGGCCGCCGCGTTGCGTGGGTTCGCGAAGGTCTTTTCGCCGGACTGCCTCTGCCGCTGGTTCAACGCCTCGAATCCCCGGCGCGGCATGAAGATCTCCCCGCGGACCTCGAGCACCTCAGGCCAGCCGCTGCCGCTCAGTCGCAACGGGACCGTGTTGATCGTACGGACGTTCTGGGTGACGTTCTCGCCGCGTGTGCCGTCGCCCCGGGTTGCCGCGAGTACCAGGCGGCCTGCTTCGTAGCGCAGGCTGCAGGCAAGACCATCGAGCTTGGGTTCGGCCGCATAGCGGATCGGGCCCTCAACGCCCAGCCGCTCGGTCACGCGACGATCGAACTCGACCATGGCGTCTTCGGCGAAGGCGTTGTCGAGCGACAACATCGGCCGCCGATGGACGACCTCGTCGAACGCGTCGAGCGGTTTGGCGCCGACCCGCTGGGTCGGCGACTCGGGTGACACAAGCTCGGGATGGGCCTGCTCGAGCGCGCGCAGCTCGTTGAACAGGCGATCGTACTCGCTGTCCGGGACCTCCGGATCGTCCAACACGTAATAGCGGTAGTTGTGGCGACCGATCTCCTCGGCCAGGCGCTGATGACGCCGGCGGTCTGCCTGACTGGCCGTCAAACGCGGCTCCTCGCCAAGCGCACCCGTGTCCGGTGCTCGATGATCGAGTCCCGCATGTGGTCCTGCATCTGCTGGGTGAGCTTGTTGTGCCGCTCATCCTGGATCTCGGCATTCAGCAACCGGGCCAGCTCGCGAGCCGCGGTGAGCATCTCGGTGTAGATCTCGACGCCGTCGCGGGCCCCGGGCAGCTGGGTGAACATCGACAGTCCGGGGGTCCTGAAATCCGTCATGTCGTCGAAGGGAAAGCTGCCCGGCTCGACCATGCTGGCAAGACTGAACAGCACCTTGCCGCTGGCGGCGTCGCGCCGGTGGAAGATCCCCATATCGCCGGGGACCAGGTGGGCCGCCGCACAGGCCTTCTCGATACCGGGCCCGATCATCGCGCCGGCACGCGCGGCCAGGTGGATCACGATCAGCAGATGCTCGACATCGTCGGCCAGTGCCGGGTCGCTGTGCAGGTAATCGCCACTCCCGTGGGCGTCGAAGCGCAGGTCCATCGTTAGCGTCGGTTCCGCCGCGCGCGCATCGGTCGACCAGTCGCCCAGATCGCCCGGTTCCGGATCGAACTCACGCGCGCCACCGCGCCGGGCGCGGGCCGTCAACGGGTCGCCATGCCGACCATCACCGCCCCCCGCTGCTTGTCCGTCTGACAGATAGTCGTGCTGACCCGGCTCGGCGTCAGCGCGATCGACAGGGTTGGCCGGCCCGGCCTTGAACAGGTCCCTCGGCGGCAGCATCCGGCGCATGCGGACCCGCGGCAAAGCATGCTTGTAGCGGTCCCAGAGGTAGATACCCGCGACCAGCAACACCCCCAGAACCAGCAACAGCAAGCGCAATAAATCCGGGTCCATGTGTCTGCCGAGAGGTTAGGTAGCCGTGTCAGATCCCCGCTGAGTCATCGGGCCATGGATCAGATCGCAGCAAGCGCCGCGGCCTCTTCGACATCGACCGTGACCAGGCGAGACACACCGGGTTCGTGCATTGTGACACCACTGAGCTGATTCGCGATCTCCATCGTGACCTTGTTGTGCGTGATGAAGATGAACTGCACATGCTCGGACATGTCCTTGACCAGCGCCGAGTAGCGACCGACGTTCGCATCATCGAGCGGCGCGTCGACCTCGTCCAGCATGCAGAACGGCGCCGGATTCAGCCGGAAGATCGCGAATACCAGTGCGACCGCGGTCAGCGCCTTCTCGCCGCCGGACAGCAGGTGGATGCTGGTATTGCGCTTGCCGGGGGGACGCGCCATCACCGTCACACCGGTGTCGAGCAGGTCCTCGCCGGTCATCTCCAGGTAGGCATGGCCGCCGCCGAACAGCTTGGGGAACAGTTCCTTGAACCCGCCATCGACGCGATCGAAGGTCTCCTTGAAGCGGGTTCGGGTCTCCCGGTCGATCTTGCGGATCGCCTCCTCGAGGGTCGACAGCGACTTGCTCACGTCCTCGTGTTGGCGGTCGAGGTAGGCCATCCGCTCGCCCTGTTCCTTGAATTCGTCGATCGCGGCGAGGTTGATCGGTCCGAGCCGCTGGATCCGGCTCTCGAGCGTCTCGACCCGGGACTGCCACCCGGTGACCTCGGCCTCGGCCGGCATCTCCGACTCGAGCAGCGCTCGCTCGAAGCCGCTCTCGGCCAGTTGCTCTTCGAGCGTGCGGCTGCGGACGACCACCTCCTGCCGGTCCATGCGCACCTGGTCGAGCCGCGAACGCGCGGTCTGTACGTTTTCCTCGCTGGTATGGCGCGCCTGCTCCAACTCGCGCAGCGCCTGGTCGATCGCTTCCAGCGCAGAGCGCGCCTCCGACAGCGACTTTTCGACCGCGGAACGATCCTGAAGCTGCGTCTCGAGGCGTTGCTGCTGCTCGGCCAACGGCGCTTCGGCATCGGCGATCGCCGACTGCAGCGTCCCACACCTTTGCTCCAGTTCGCCCAGCTGCGACTGCATACGACCGATTCCCGAACGCAGCGAGTCCTCGGAACTGCGCATCGACTCGACCCGCAGGGCGATCTCATGCATCGCGTTGCGCGCCGCGCCGGCCGCACTGCGCGCGGCGTCGAGTTCGCCGCGCAGGGCATCGCGCCGACTGACCAGGGCCTCGCGCTGGCGCGACAGGTCTTCGATCGCCGCCAGTGACTCATGCAGCCGCCGGCGGGCTTCGTCCATCTCCTGTGCACCGTCGGCGATTTGCTGCCGCAACTCCTCGGCATCACGTTCCAGGCCTTCGACCCGATGCCGGATCTGCTCGGCCCTGGCCTGCTTGCCGCTCAGCCGGGCGCTGAGGTCGGACAGCGCGTTCTGTGCGGCATCCAGTGCCTTCTGCTCGGCCTCGCGCGACTGCTCTACCTCGACCAGGGCCTGGCGATCTGCCGCCAGTGCGCCGACCAGTTGCTCGACCTCCGGCTCGAGATCCTGGCGTCGGAGCATCAGCTCCCGCACCTCCTGCTCGCGCGCCAAGAGCCCTCTGGTCGCCTCCGATCCCTTTCGCACACTGACCCAGTCGGGTCCGACCCAGATGCCGTCCGGCGTGACCAGACTCTCACCCGGGCCCAGCCTCGTGCGCCGGGCCATTGCGTCCGGCAGGTCGGCTGCCAACAGCACGGCGTTGAGCATCCCGACCAGGGCGGCCGGTCCGGTCACGACCGAACCCAGGCTGTCAGGCCGCTGCACGACCGACTCGGCGGCCGCATCGACCAGGGTCAGGTGCCCGCTGTCCAGCTGCGGGAGCGCGCCGGCGGTCTCGTTGAACTGGGGGACCAGGACGGACTGCAGGCGATCACCGAGCACCGCCTCGACCGCGGACTGCCATTCAGGCGCTACCTGCAGGGCCTCGAGGGCGCGCGGCCGGTCGCCCAGGCCGCTGTCCGCAAGCCAGGCCTCCAGCCCCTCGCTCTCGGCCTCCCGGGCCGCCTGCTGCAATGCCTGCAAGGACGCCAGGCGCCCGCGCAGGGTCTCGAGCTCGCTGCGACTCGCCGCCAGCTTTTCCTGGGTCTGGGCGGTCTGCCCACGCAACGCCGAGATACGTCCGACCTGGGAGTCGAGATTTTCGCGTGCGGCCCGGACCATACCCTGTGCCTCGGCTTCGCGCGCCGTCAACTCGGCGATCTCGGCATCCAGGGAGATATCGGACAGCTGACGCTGTTCCTCCTCCAGGCGCACCAGGCGCCGCTTGAGCATCGCCTCCTGCTGTTCGAGGTGGTTGATCCGCGTGCGCTCGACCTGGGCCTGCTGCGCCGGCGCATTGGCCTGGTCGTTGAAGGTGTCCCAGTCGGTCTGCCACTGCTGCATGGCCGACTCGGCCGTCTGCAGTGCCGCCGACTCCCGGTCCAGCACGGCACGCGCCTGGTCCAGCATCGGCTGGTCTTTCTCGAGCCGGGTCGACAGCTCGGCCAGCCGCGAACTGTCCTGGGTACTGAGGGCCTGCGCCTGCGCCAGCGCCTTGCGCGCCTGCTCGAGGTCGTCTTCCCGGCGCCGCCGCGCTTCGCGCGCGTACTGGATCGACTCCTCGAGGCGGGCGATGTCCGCACCGATCGCGTAGAACCTGGCCTGGACCTCGTTGAAGTCGTCATTGGACTCGGCGTGCGCGGCACGGCGCTGTTCGATGTCGGCCTCGACCTTGCGCTGGTCGGACAGGGCCTGTTCCAGCCGGTTCTGCTGTTCCGCGATGCGACGGTCGCGCTGCTCGATGTCACTGAGCAGCTTGCCGAGGCGCAGCACCAGCAGCTCGGCCTTGGCACGGCGCTCTTCTTCGCGCAGTGACTTGTACTTTTGGGCAGTCGCGGCCTGTCGTTCGAGATGGCGCAGCTGCTTCTGGACCTCTTCGCGCAGATCATCGAGCCGCTCGAGGTTTTCACGCGTGTGCGCCATCCGGTTTTCGGTCTCGCGTCGACGCTCCTTGTATTTCGAGATCCCGGCGGCCTCTTCGAGGTAGACGCGAAGCTCCTCGGGCCTGGCCTCGATGATCCGGGAGATCATGCCCTGCTCGATGATCGAGTAGCTGCGCGGCCCGAGACCGGTGCCGAGAAACAGGTCGGTGATGTCACGCCGACGGCAGCGCACGCCGTTCAGGAAATACAGT
>JASFVZ010000201.1:0-5090 GCA_050049565.1 Chromatiaceae bacterium
GTCGCCGGAGATGTAGATGTTACCCGCCTGGGTTGCCAGCGGGTTGGTGGCGTTGGCGATTACCTGACTGCCACCCTGCAGCACCACGAACGTCGGGTCGATGTCGATGTTGCCGCCAGTGCCGCCGGCACCGACCACGCTGGTTGTGATCCTGCCATCAAAAAGGTAAACGAGCGCATCCGCCTCAACTTTGATGTCGCCGCCGTCGGACACAACGGACTCTGTGCTGACGCTGCCGCCGATGAGTTCAACCGTGCGCCCGCCGTCGATGACGATGTCGCCTGCAAAACCCTGGCCGTCGCTGCTGGCCGATACGCTGCTGTTGTCCACGGTCACACGATCTGTTGCCAGGATGGTAATGTCACCGCCATCCCCAAGTACGCTGGAGCCATAAGGTGTCAGCTGGCTCTGCGCCGTCACCAGCGCTCCATCCTTCAAGCGGATATCGAACGACGTCAGGTGAACATCACCGCCCAGCCCTGGCCCCGTGGTGCTGGCGGAGATCATGCCGCCGTCGGTCATCGCCACCTCACGAGCAACCACATTGATGCCGCCCCCGTTGCCGGTCGTCGCTTCACGTAGGAACGCGCTGGCGGTGCCGCTCTTCAACGCGGAACGCGCTTCGTCTGGACTCGCACCCTTGGCCTCCAGGAACGTCGCCATTTCTGAGTTTATCCCCGACACCAGGACACTCTCGGCGGTGATGCCAATGTCACCTGAGTCGCCAGCTCCGAAGGTATTGGTCGCGATGACGCCGCCGTCAAGCAGCGCGACCTCGCGCGCCTGCACCGAAATGCTGCCGCCACCGCCGCCCTGCAGGCCGCTTTGTGCGGCGATTCCCGAGGGCGCCATGGCGGTCGAACCCGTGATGTCAACGAAAAGCTCCGGATTGACACCTGCCACGCGCACCGTGTCCGCCTCAATTCGGATGCCGCCGGCACCGCCCGCGCCAAAGGCGGTAGACAACACACTTGAGCCATCCTGGACGACCAGGTCATCCACCAGCAGGACCACCTGCCCGGCCTGACCGGCGCCGTAAGAGCTGGCGCTGACGGATGCCCGGCTGGTTAACCTCATTTCTTCCGCGGTAACGACTAGATCGCCGGCATCGCCTCCCCGGTAGCCCGCCGTGGTCGTCAAACCGGTGAAGTCCGTGGTGAACGGTTCTGCGGTGTCCGTACGGCCCTCGATGTAAATGCTGTCGGCGTCAATGGTCATGCCGCTGCTGCTGCCACCAGCACTGAACAGGCTGCTGGCGGCGATCAGAGAGGCATCGCGAACTATCAGGCTCGCGCTATTGATGCTCAGGTGACCGCTGTCGCCAGTCCAGAAGGCGCTTGCCGAGATGGTGCCGCGGCGTTCGATGTTCAGCGTATCGCTCTGAATGCTCAGGTCGCCGCCCCCGCCGGCCGAGAAGACGTTGGCGAAAATGCCGGTGAAGATGTTCGGGTCGTCGATGCCTCGGATTTCGATAATACCGGCATCTACGTCGAGGTCCCCTCCGGCACCGATGTTGGAAACGAACGCGGACAGCTCCGCGCCATTTTCGATTCTCAGCGTGCCGCTGCTGTTGAAATAGATATCGCCACCGGTGCCGGCACCGGCCGTCTGAGACACTACCCCAGTGAGGAAACCGGGCGTTTTGGTCGCAGACAGGGTGGCATCGGTGGTGGCGATCCTGATGTCGCCACCTTCGCCGTTGCCAAAGCCCGTGACCGTGGCGACGTAGCCACGATCTCTGACCTCCAACTGTGGGGTGTTGACGGTAACGTCGCCGCCAGCCGCATTGTTCAGCGTCACCGCGCGCACATTACCGCCATCGCGCATCACCACCCGGTCTGCGACAGCGAGGCTGATGTCACCCCCGGCCCCGCTGCTGCCGCCGTCCGTGATGGTGCGAATCTCGGAAAAATTGGCGACTTCCAGGGAGCCGGCCCGGACCGCGATGTTCCCGCCCGCGCCACCAGCAAAGACGTCGGCCGCCACCCGGCTGCCACCATCGACCACCATCTCACCTTCAACGACGACATCGATACCGCGGGCCGGCAGCGTATTGCCGAGGTTGTCGGCATCCAGGACGGCACCGACCATTTCGAGGCGCCCGGCACGGATCTGAATCGTGCCGCCGCTGTCGCCCCTGGTATCCAGCAAGGCGCCCTGATCGAACCGCATGTGGCCGCCGGCGTCGAAGCCGTCGGGGTTGCCGTCCAGCGCGACTTCCCCTGCGGATGCGTTACTGATGGCACGGATGCGGCCACCCGGAGCGACGAGTTCGCCACCGACCACTGTGATATCGCCACTGGTCAGCGAAAGCGTCTGGCCGCTGTCAACCTGCAATCGTCCGGCCACCGTGAGCGGACCCGGGCTGGTCGTCAAGAAACCGAACGCCGTAGGCGGCGCCGTGGTCAGCACGCTGTCCCGACCCGGATCCGCAAAGAAGGCACCGCCGTCGCCAAGGCGCACATAATCGGCTGTGGAGACATGGAAGGAACCGGGCACATCGATCTGGGCGTTGGGTCCAAACATGGCTCCGGCCGGGTTTAGCAGGAAGACATTGGCGCCAGAGACCGTGGAGGCGATGGTCCCGTCGATGGCTGACAGCGAACCACCGGTCACACGGCTGATGACGTTCTCGATCCCAGCCGGGCCGTTGAAACTAGCGACATCGCCGGTGCCGACGCCGAAACTTGTGAAGCTGTGGAACTGGTTGCTGCCGGCAATCTTGCCGCCATTGATGTCGTATTGCGTTCCGCCGGGGATCGAGGTCGGCATCACACGGGTGCCTAGGGTCCCATCCGCGGTGATGTTGCTCGTGAACTGCTGCGCGGTTGCGCCGGCTGTTAGCACATTCACCGCGGCACCAACTGACCAGGCCAGGACGCGCCAAAAACGCCGCTTGAGCACCTTTGCTCCCTTGTCCATTGCACTTCTCCCTTTTTCCCTTTTCAGGCACTAAGCGGGATGTCACGTTGGTTACGTACGCCCCATCAGTACCGATCGGCGGTCGGCTTATCCTTTGCGGTATGAGAACATCGGCGCCGTCGTCGTGAGTGGTTCACCGAATAATTTATCATCAAAAATGCAGTGCAGCTTTGAAGACCAAGCTGCCGCCGCAAACAGCGCGCGAGCTCTGTCAGTCCTGCGCGGGGAGACAGGTGACAGTTGGGGGGCGGGTGCGTACCAGCAGAGCTTCGCCTCGCCTCATCCCTGTTCCTACAGCCCAGTTGAAGAAAGGCACTTGGCTGATGATCCAGCACTCTTCCAGAGTCAGCCTTCACTCGCTTGGTTTGTCGGCTCGAGCCGTCCTCGGATTGACCTACTTCAGACGATGCTCCCGATAATCTGCCAGGACTGAGGGAGTAAGCTCAATGATTCACCCGCAATAATCAGGACCAATATCGCGAGAGCTGTAATCCGCATTTCAACTCCTTGAACAAACAAGCACTACCCGCAGAGCGGGTAGTTTTCGAGTTGTTTGCCGCTCGGTGGGCGAGCGCCGTCGATATCTCGAGGAAAGAACGTCGGACGTGAACTCTGCGATCCGTCGGTTGCAGCCAGTTCGAAACTGTCGAAATCTCGGATCCGGCTCAATGACACCCCAATCGGACGGCCAAAACCGAATGATTGCACTGAGTTTGACCGGAGTCAGCAAACTCCCGCCCTATCCGTGCATAGATAGCGAATACGGCGGGAAGGAAGTAATGGAGGACCACGCGATGACGACGCACGTTACGCAAGAGCGAATGATCACTTTTTTGCTGGCGACACCGATGTTCGAGTCGCTGGATCCAGCGGAAATGAAGGAAATGACCCGGATCATCGATGTTCGGGAATTTGCGGCAGGTGACGAACTGTTCCACGAGGGCGATGTCGGCGATGCCTGGTATGCCCTGTATCGCGGCAAGGTCGATGTCACAACGAGCGCAGGCACCTGCGAGAACGAAATCAACCAGCTCGATCCCGGCGACTGCTTTGGCGAAATAGCGATACTCGACGGGCAGCCGCGTTCTGCGACGGTTGTAGCACTCGAGGACTCGGTCGTGCTGAGGGTCACGCGCGCGGCCTTCGAGCAGTTGCTGGCCGAGGACGACCCGGTGGCGCACAAGCTGCTTCGCCACATGGCCATTTCGCTGGCCCAGCGGACACGCTCGATCACCGAAAGGCTGTCGGAGCTGGCGGCCGAATCGGAGTCCGCTGATTGCCACCGCGGTGTATCGAAGATCGTCAACGAAACGGTACTACGGGCCTAGCCGGTCAGCGAACCGCTTCAGACGCCCAATAGCCTAGGCCATGACTGCCGCCCGAATCATTCGGGCGGCGCCGTCCGCCGCACTGTACGTGTAATCTCCTGGTAGGTCGTTCAGCCGGGGCCCGACTGGCCGATCACCATCGCTCAGGCAAAGGCCGCAGCACCTCGATGCGTTTCTTGTCAATATCGATGTAGCCGCCCGCTTTCAGGTCCTTGAGGATCTTTGACACCATCTCCCGTGAGGATCCGACCCGGTCTGCGATATCCTGGTGGGTCAGCCTGCCGGTCAGCATCCGGCCGTCCTGCGGCTCGGCCATGGACTGGATCAGTTTGCGAATCCGGCCATACACGTCGAGCAGCGCCATCGCACCCATCTCGTCGGAAAGATCACAGGTACGCCTGGCCAGGTCGTGCAGGAGTGTCAACGCAATCTCCGGCCGCGTCGTGATGATCCGGTTGAAGGACTCACGGGTCAGCACGAGAAAATCCGAGTCTTCCAGGGTCTGCACCGATGCCGAGCGCTTTCCGCCCGCCAACAGGGCGAGTTCCCCGATATGGGAGCCTGGACCGCTCTCACGGAAGATCATCTCTCGCCCTTCCTCACCGATCAGAAACACCTTCACCCGCCCTCTGATCAGCAGCAGCAGGGTATTCGCATCATCACCCTGCTCGATGATGACGGTGTTTTTTCGGTAGCTCTTGCGCACGGCAACGCGCTCGATCTCTTCAAGCGCGTCGGCATCGAGACCCGAGAATAATGCGACCTGCTCCAGCACGTTAGGACGCTGGCTCCAGGCTACGAGGTTCGGCTGCGAGGACATACATATAGTTTATTTAGGCC
>JASFVZ010000202.1:0-5085 GCA_050049565.1 Chromatiaceae bacterium
TTATAGATCTGCAGATAGTGCTCGGCACTGCGTTGCCAGCTGTGGTCTTCGCGCATGCCGTTCTTGACCAGCTTTATCCACGACTTCGGCTTGGCGAACAGTGCAATGGCCCGTTGCAGAGCGTCCTGCAGGGCGGCGGCGGTGGCGGCTTCGAAGGTGAATCCGTTGGCCTCTTCGCGCGCGATGCCGCGAGGGTCGGCGTCGACCACCGTATCGGCGAGGCCGCCGGTAGCACGCACCACGGGCGGGGTGCCGTAGCGCAGACTGTACATCTGGTTGAGCCCGCAGGGTTCGTAACGTGATGGCATCGCGAACAGGCTGCAGCCGGCCTCGAGCAGGTGTGCCAATGGTTCCGAGTAGCCGATGAAAGAAAACACCCGGTCGGGATAGCGATCGCACAGCGCGCCGAGCTGCCGCTCCAGCCGCGGTTCGCCTGTACCGATGACGACGAAGCGTGCATCGGTCGATTCGACAATGTCCGGTATGACTTCCAACAGCAGGTCAATGCCTTTCTGGTAGACCAGGCGGCCGACCGAACCGATCAACGGACCTTCATTGGCGATCGCCTCTGGCGATGCGCCCAGCGCCTCGAGCAGGGCCTTCTGGTTCAATGCTTTGCCGCGGCGTATCCCGCCTTCGACATCGTAGTGGGCGACCAGGTGCCGATCGGTGGCGGGGTCCCAGACGCTGTCATCGATGCCATTGAGGATGCCGAACAGATGCTCGGCGCGCGTTTCGAGGATGCTCGCATAGCCATATCCCAATTCCGCAGTGCGGATCTCCCGCGCATAGCGCGGGCTGACCGTCGTGATCACGTCACTTGTCGTTAGCCCCGACTTCAGCAGCGAGAAGCGGTCATAGAACTCGCCGATTTCAACCGACCACCAGTGCTCGGGTAGCTGCAGGTGTTGGAAGGTACCGAAGTCCACCTGGGTGTCATAGGCGAGGTTATGAATCGTGAAGACCGTGCGCGGTCGCTGCGGTTCCTGTGCCAGGTAGGCCGACATCAGGCCGGTCTGCCAGTCGTTGGCGTGTGCGACATCGGCGCGCCAGCCGAGGTTCAGTGCATCCATGGCGAGCAGTGCGGCGGCCTCGCTGAACACCGCGAAGCGTGCCGGATTGTCCGGCCAGACCAGTCCCTTCTCGTCGGTATAGGGCAGTCCCGCGCGGTCGTAGTAGCCGGGGACATCAAGCAGCCAGACAGGGAAGGGAAACGTCGGGTGCTCGGCCTGCAAAACGCGTACTTCGCTGCCGTTTGCCAGCGTCAGCCAGCCCAAAACGCCGAACGACTGAATCTCCTGCAGCACCGGGCGAAAGGCGGGCAGCACCACCCGAACGTCGATGCCGAGGCGGGTCAGTGCGACCGGCAGGCTGAATGCCACGTCACCCAGCCCGCCGGTCTTGATGAACGGGTACAGTTCACTGGTGGCGAAAAGCAGTCTCATCGTTCAGGAATCCAACCCTTCAATGCGCCGATTACGGCTCAGTTCGGTGGCGGCTCGTGCGATTGCTCGGGGGCCAGGAACACGGCCGCCAGCGGTGGCAGGTTGACCAGGGTCGAGTCGGGGCGATCGTTCCAGGGCACCGGGGTGCTGCTGACCCAGCCGGCATTGCCGATATTGCCGCCGCCGTAGTGGGCCGCATCCGTGTTGAGGATCTCACGATAACGGCCGGCTTCCGGCAGACCTACCCGGTAGCCCTGGCGCGGTACCGGCGTGAAGTTGAACAGACAGACCAGCAGTTGACCATTGCCGCGTCGAACCAGGCTCAAGACCGAGTTGTCTGCGTCATGACAGTCAATCCACTCGAAGCCCTGTTGCTCAAAGTCGTGTTGGTGCAATGGCGGTAGCTCGCGGTAGAGCCGGTTGAGGTCGCGGACCAGCGACTGGATGCCGCGATGGGTGTCGAAGTCGAGCAGCGCCCAATCGATCGGTTCGTTGGCCCGCCACTCGTGCCACTGACCGAATTCCCCGCCCATGAACAGCAGCTTCTTGCCCGGATGCGCATACTGCCAGGCATACAGCAACCGCAGGTTGGCGAATTTCTGCCACGCATCGTTCGGCATCTTGTCGAGCAGGCTGCGCTTGCCGTGAACGACTTCGTCGTGCGACAACGGCAGGACGAAGTTCTCGGTGTAGGTGTACATCTGACTGAAGGTCAATTTGTCGTGGTGATATCGCCTATGTACCGGATCGTTCTCGACATAGGACAGGGTGTCGTTCATCCAGCCCATGTTCCATTTCATGCTGAAGCCGAGTCCGCCCATCCAGTTCGGTCGCGAGACCATCGGCCACGCGGTGGATTCCTCGGCGATCGTCAGGGCGCCGGGAAAGCGCTCGTGCAGCACCGCGTTGACGTGCCGGATGAACTCGATCGCCTCGAGATTCTCGCGGCCGCCGTACTGGTTGGGCAGCCAATCGCCCTCGTCGCGTGAGTAGTCGAGATACAGCATCGATGCAACGGCGTCGACCCGCAGGCCGTCGATGTGGAACTCCTCGAGCCAGAAAACCGCGTTGGCCAACAGAAAGTTCGCGACCTCGCGCCGGCCGTAGTTGAAGACCAGCGTGCCCCATTCACGGTGTTCCCCGCGCCGAGGGTCTTCATGCTCGTAAACGGCTTCGCCGGTGAAGCGTGCCAAGGCGAAGTCGTCTTTCGGGAAGTGCCCCGGTACCCAGTCCAGGATCACGCCGATGCCGGCCTGGTGGCAGCGGTCGACGAGATAACGGAGGCCGTCTGCATCACCGAATCTTGCGCTGGGTGCAAAGTAGCCCGAGACCTGATAGCCCCAGGACTCGTCGAGCGGGTGCTCCATCACCGGCAGCAGTTCGATGTGGGTATAGCCGAGGTCCTTGACATAGGGGACGAGCTGGTCAGCGAGCTCATGGAAGCTCAGAAAACCGTCTGATTCACTGCGTCGCCACGATCCCGGGTGCACCTCGTAGACGCTCATCGGGGCATGCATCCATTGCCAGTTCGCTCGGGCCGTCATCCAATCGCTGTCATCCCACTGATGCAGGCTCTTGGCGGGGACCCGTGATGCGGTATCGGGCCGCAAGGTCATTGCCTGGCCGTAGGGATCAGCCTTCAGCAGGCAATGTCCGAGCGGGCCGATGAACTCGAACTTGTAGAGATCGCCCGGCACCAGTCCCGGGATGAACAGTTCCCAGACCCCGGAGCCGCCGCGACTGCGCATCGGGTGGCGCAGGCCATTCCAGCCATTGAAGTCGCCGACCACGCTGGCGCGCGCCACCCCCGGTGCCCAGACCGCAAAGCGACAGCCGCTGATGCCGTTGATCTCGACGACGTGTGCGCCGAGAAGTCGGTAGACATGCTCATGCCTGCCCTCGCTGAACAGGTGCAGGTCAAGGTCGGGCAGCAGGGTACCGAAGCTGTAGGGCGACACGGCCGAGTAGTGTTGACTGTCTCCTTTCTCCAGCCAGGTCAGCTGATAGTGCTCCGGGAGCGCGCCTGCCTGTGCCTCGTCGAGCAACGATTCGAAGATGTCGGTATTGGGAACCCGCGACATCGGCCCGACACCGTCGAGTTCGACCTGCTCAGCCTGAGGCATGAAGGCGCGGACCACCCACTGGTCGTTGATCCGATGCCTTCCCAGCACGGCGAACGGATCGTGCGACCGCCCGGCCTGCAGCATCGCGAGCGGATAGGGTAGCTTATAGGCCATTGGGCAGTCTCCCGCTGGCTTCAACGAGCGGCCGGATCGATCCCGGCAGATCGGACGTCAGCATGTCCCAGTGAAAACGCCACCGCCAGTTGCCGTCCGTTACGCCCGGCGTGTTCATGCGGGCCAAGCTGTCCAGGCCGAGGTAATCCTGCAACGGTGCGATGGCGAAATTCGCCCTGGTTTGCATGGCCGTCTCGATCATCAGCGGTGCGATGTCGTCGGTAGACGGCGTGCCGAGCACCTCGAAAACGAACGCGCGCTCGTGCGGTTCGAGCGCATGGAACCAACCGACGCAGGTGTCGTTGTCATGGGTGCCGGTGTACACCACGTCGTCGGTGTCGATATTCATAGGCTTATGCGGATTGTCATCGAAGTGGTCAAAAGCGAATTGCAGCACGGCCATGCCGGGCAATGCATACTTGTGACGCAGTGCCCGCACTTCTTCGGTGATCACGCCGAGATCCTCCGCCACGATCGGTAGTTGGGGATAACGCTGCTGCAGCGAGCCGAGCAGGGCATCGCCCGGCGTCTCCTGCCAATGGCCCTCAAGCGCTGTCTCGCAGTCGGCGTCGATCATCCAGACTGCCACCAGTCCGCGGAAATGGTCGATGCGCACGATGTCGAACAGGTCGAACTGGTGGCGCATGCGGGCATGCCACCAGCGGAAGCCATCGGCCTCCATGCGGTCCCAACGATAGTGCGGATTACCCCAGCGCTGTCCGGTCGCTGAAAAATAGTCCGGCGGTACGCCGGTAACAGACGTCGGTTGCCCCGTGTCGTCGAGCAGAAAGTTCTCCGGTTGCGCCCAGGTGTCGGCGCTGTCGTGTGCGACAAAGATCGGGATGTCGCCGAACAGCGCGATATCGCGCTCTGTGGCATGGCGATGGATGCGGCGCCAGGAGCGCCAAAGCATGAACTGCTGGCGCTTGATCTTGCGTACCGCGTCCGCGTGTTCGTAATTCAGCAGGGCGAGGGCTTCGGGGTCGCGCTGCCGGTACCGTTCGGGCCAGGTAGTCCAGGGCCGATGGTCGAAGCGTTCCTTGAGCACCCGAAACAGGGTGAAATCGCCGAGCCAATGGGCCTGCCGGTCACAGAACTGCTCGAAGTCGGCCTCGTCGATCGGATCGGCCTGAACCGGCAGCAGCCGCGGGTCCATCGCGAACGCCGACTCGCTCTGGTAGGGCGAACCGTGCGCGTCTGGAATCACCAGCGGCAGTACCTGCCAGACACTCAGTCCGGCCTCGGCCATAAAGTCGAGCCACCGCAGTGCGTCGTCGTCCAGTCGCCCGGAAGGCAGCGAGGTGACGTGCAGCAGGATGCCCGCGCGCCGTGACGCCAGCAGCTTATCCATGGCCGCGCCGCATGGTGCCGCTGTTTTCCGCATCCCCGCCCCCGGTCGAGAT
>JASFVZ010000019.1:0-10743 GCA_050049565.1 Chromatiaceae bacterium
CTTCATCGAAGGTATCGAGTTTGCCGGTGCTGCGCGCTTCTTCGAGTTCGCCGGCGAGTCGGATATCTGCCTGTACATCTGACGCCGCTCGGACACCTGGGCACGATGCAGGCGTCGCCCAGCCGCGAATAGTCCCTGGACCGGGGCCTCTTTCGTGCAGCGATCGGCAAGCGGCCTGGAGTTGGGGGCGGACCAAAAAGCGCTGCAGAGGGCCGGGGTGTCGGTCGAAGGTGCGTGCGTCGGGTAGGGTGCACACCGGGTTCGGTCTAATAGTAGTCATACCGCAGCTGGGCCGATAGGATGTGCACGTTGGCGTCGTAATCGCCCTTCAGCGAGCCACGGAAGGCATCCTCGTTTGGCGGAGGACCGAGGTCTGCGGTCTTGTTGATCTCAGGGTCGTCGACGTCGACGTACGTATAGCCGAAGTCGAAGTGCAGATTGTCACTGTGCCGGTAGCCCGCGCCTATCGAGAACCACAAACGGTCTCCGCCCGGTAGTCGCGGCGTGCGGTACTTGGCGCTCGGTATCGGGCTTTCGTCAAACGCGATACCCGCCCGGTAGATCCAGTTCGACGCAGCGGGTGAATAGGTGGTGCCGATTGCGACCCGGCTGGTGTCCTTCCATTTGAAGGTCGTGACCGAATCGCCCTGGTCGCTGTCGAACTCGAAGCGCAGTTCGTCCAGGCTGTCCCAGCCGGTCCAGGTGTAATCGCCCATGATCGCCCATTCGTCGGTGAGTTCATGATAGAGACTGACGGACGCGGTGGCGGGAAGCGTGAGGTCGGACTTGACGTCGGTATCAACGAATTGGCGCGTGCCCGTGCCCTGGAAGATCTTTCCAGACACTGCGGCCCGGCCGCCCCCGCCAAACTCGGCATCGCCCTCAACCTCGTGATCGATCTCCGAGCGATACTGCAGGCCAAGGCGGGTGCGCTCGCTGAACGCGTACAGCAGGCCGAGGTTGAAACCCCAACCCCAGGAGTCACCCGCGACTGACCCTTCACCATCCGCACTGCCCGGTCCGGCCGTTACTGGCGGTCCGCCCAACGCGGCGTCGATGCTGCCGTAATCGATCGCGTTGGTCAGTTCGGCGTCGAGGTATTGGGCACTGATGCCGGCGCCGATGGTCAGCCGGTCGCCGAACTTGCGGGCGACCATCGGGTTGATGTTGACCGTCATCAGTTCCGACTTCAGCGCATGGTAGCGACCGACCCAGCCATCGTTGTACTCGGTGGTCAGGCCGAACGGCACGTTGATGGTCAGGCCGAGCCAGGTGTCATCGCTGATCTGCCTGCTGTAGGCGGCGTGCGGGACGACGCCGGTGGTGCCGCCGTCGCCGCCGTCGTCGGTCCCCAACGAGCTTCCGCCAAGGCCCGCTGCCCGCGTTGACCCTTTGTCGTTGAATTCACTCTGGGCGATGACGATATGCACCCCGGTGCTGGCATGGGTGCCGTCGAACAGCGACATGGTCGCCGGGTTGAAGAAGATCGAGGTGTTGTCTTCACCGTGTGCAGAACCACTGGCGTAAGCCGTCCCCATCCCTGGCAGGCTCTGTTCGATCAACGCGAAACCGGCTGCCTGGGTGGTCTGGACGGCGGCCAGGCACAGCGCACCACCGATCAGAATTGGGTATCCAGTCGTGGACTGGGCGAGTCTCCCAAGGGGCATCGCATCTGGTTCTCGGTTGATGGATCGCGGGTCTTCGGGACCCTGGGCGGTCCCAAATCGGCCTGCCGTTCGAGGCTATTGCATTTAATTGACAAAAGCCAGCTGGGCAGAGGCGGTGCCCCCACAGGCAGACCTGACTCCAGTAACCCGCTACAATATAAAATCGATTTATTGATCCATTTCGAGCGCTACCTGATGGCCGATCGCCGGTTACAAGTCTTCCACACCGTTGCGCGACAGCTGAGCTTCACAAAGGCGGCCGAGACGCTGCACATGACCCAGCCCGCCGTCACCTTCCAGGTGCGCCAACTCGAGGAGTACTTCAATACCCGGCTGTTCGATCGGACCCACAACCGCATCAGCCTCACCGAGGCCGGTGCCCGTGTCTACGAGTTCTCCGACAAGATTTTCGAGTTGTACGGCGAGATGGAGAATGCGGTGCGGGAGATGACCGGGGAGATCAGCGGTTCGCTGACGATCGGTGCCAGTACGACGATCGCCGAGTACATGCTGCCGGCCCTGCTCGGCGACTTCCGTGGGCGTTACCCCGAAGTGAGCATCCACCTGAAGGTCTCCAACACCGACGGGATCGTCTCGATGGTCGAGAACAATACGATCGATCTCGGTGTCGTCGAGGCACCGGTGAGTAACAAGAACCTCGTCGTGGACGAGTGCCGCCGGGACAATTTGGTAGCGATCGTGCCCCCGGGCCATGAAAAAGCCCAGTTGGACAAGGTCTCGCTCGATGAGCTCCTCGTGCATCCCTTTATCTGCCGGGAGGAGGGTTCCGGTACCCGCGAGGTGATCGCCGAGCACATGGCCAAGCACTCGAAGTGTGACACCTGTATGAACGTTGCCATGGAGCTTGGCAGCCCCGAGGCCGTCAAGGGAGCGGTCGAGGCCGGCATGGGCATCTCGGTCGTCTCGAACGCGACCATCCAGAAGGAGCTGCGCCTCGGCACGCTGGTCGCGATTGAACTGGACCCGCCGTTGGAGCGCCCGTTTTCGTTCGTGCACCAGAAGCAGAAATTCCGCGTGCGTGTGATGGAAGAGCTGCTGGAGTTTGCACGGCAGTACTGTCAGGAACACCCCGAAGTCTGACCGCCTTCGGGCCAGCCAAGCATGTTGCCTCCCAAATTGCCGGGCTTGAGCGGCTCACAGCAGAAGCTCCTCAAACTGCATCGGCAGCTGAGCGAGGCGGACCAGGCGGCGCTGCTTAGTTTCGCCGAGTACCTGGTGCACCGCGCGACCTCAAGTGATACCGGCGGGCCGGAACGTGAACACACCTACGAACCACAAGCCATTTCGCGGCCGGATGATGAGACCGTCATCGCTGCGATCCGGCGCCTGACGGCGACCTATCCGATGCTTGATCGGGATTCGCTGTTGCATGAGACCGCTGATCTGATGTCCGCGCACGTGCTGCAGGGACGTGGTGCCGTCGATGTCATCGACGAACTCGAAGTGGTTTTTCGGCGTCACTATGAACGCGTACACTCGCGCCGCGGAAAGCGGGCGGAGTAAGTTAGCCGCCCGCTGACGACCAACAGCCATGCGACTAATTACCGACTGGTTCAAACGAACATTTTCCGATCCGCAGATCGTCGTTTTGACGTTGATCCTGACGGTCGGGTTCGCGGTCATCCTGACCATGGGCGACATGCTGACGCCGGTCATCGCCAGTCTGGTGATTGCCTACCTGCTCGAGGGGCTGGTAGTCAGCTTCCAAGGCCGGGGGCTCCCGCGCATGATCGCGGTCTGGATCGTCTTTCTGGCCTTCGTCCTGTTCGTCTCGCTGATCATCTTCGGGCTGTTGCCGCTGCTGTCCCGCCAGGTCACCGAACTGATCCAGCAGTTGCCGAGCATGGTCGCAGAGGGGCAGGCCGCATTGATGCAGCTGCCGGAGCGGTTCCCGGATGTCATCTCGCCGCAGCAGGTCGAAGACCTGTTGACCGAGATACGTAGCGAGATCGTGGGCTTCGGCCAGGGCGTGCTCAGCATGTCTCTGTCATCCGTGGTCGGGGTGCTGACGCTGCTGGTCTACCTGGTGCTGATGCCGATGCTGGTCTTCTTCTTCCTCAAGGACAAGGACACCATCATCAGCTGGTTCACCGGTTTTCTCCCCGGCGAGCGGAGACTGGCCGATACGGTGTGGGTCGAGGTGGACCGCCAGATCGGCAACTATGTGCGCGGCAAGTTCTGGGAGATCATCATCGTCTGGGCGGCCAGCCTGTTGGCGTTTTCGTTCTTCGGCCTGCAATATGCGATGTTGCTCGCCGTGGTGGTGGGATTGTCGGTGGTCGTGCCCTATGTCGGCGCGACCGTGGTGACATTTCCCGTGATGGCTGTTGCCTGGTTCCAATGGGGATGGGGCCCGGACTTCATCTGGGTCACCATCGCGTACCTGGTGATCCAGGCGTTGGACGGCAATGTCCTCGTCCCGCTGCTGTTTGGCGAGGTGGTCAATATCCACCCGATCGCGATTATTGTTGCGATCCTCGTATTTGGGGGGATATGGGGATTCTGGGGGGTGTTCTTTGCGATCCCGCTGGCCACGCTGGTCAACGCGGTGATTCGCGCCTGGCCGGGCAGTCAGGTAACGGCCCAGGCCGCTTGAATGGCGCCCGTTGCTCTGCCGAACCGTTCAGATCACCACCTGGGAAAAGTCGTAGTCCATGTTTTCCAGTGGCCGCTGGATGAAGTTGCCCTGGAGATAGTCGGCGCCGGATGACCAGTGCAGGTCGATGCTGCGCGGGTCGTCGACGTTGGAAACGATCACCCGTGCGTTCGACTGGTGGGCCTGGTCGATCACGCTGCTGATGGTTTCGCGGTCCGCCTTCAGCAGTCTTGGCGCAATGTTGATGTACTGCGCCTGCAGGTAGTACAGGACCTTGAACGCCGCTTCCTTTTCCGGGAAGCGCGACAGCGATACCTCGACGTCCATTTCCCTGAGACCGGCAATATTCCTCTGGGCGATCTTCAGGTTGTGTGAGAGATCCGGCAGACGGAAGTCGACGACGAGTCCCGTTCCGACGATCTGATTGGCCCGCAGTCGGCCGGCCAGCCACGACGGCAGGTCCGGGTTCAGTGCGCTGTGCGAGGACTGGTGCACGAAGATCATCGTGCGGCGACCGGTCTCGCGCCGCTGCTTCAGGATCTCGATCGCACGGTCGAGTATCCATTGGTCGAGCTCTTCGCATACCCCGGCTGCCTCGGCCGCGTCGTGTAGTTCCTTGCCGCCGATCAGGTCGCCTTGCTCGTTCGAGACCTTGAGAACGATCTCGTAGGTTTCGCTGCCGCGGTTCTGGAGGTCGAGCAGCGGTTGATACTGGATCACGAAGCCGTTATCGCGTAGCGCGTCACGTACGCGCTGGCTGGTGTCGCTTGTCTTCTGGGCGACGAACTCCCGGCTGTCGCGTTCGGAGCTATGCGTGTGGACGCGGTTGCCGCCGTTGGCCGATGCCTTGTTGCAGGCGGCGATGGCGCGGTTGACAGCCCCGGTGGCGTCAGCGCGGTCGTCATCGAGGAAGCAGACGCCTACGCTTGCGGTGATGCCACGGCCTTCGGAAAATTGATAGCCGGCGATCAGGCTGATGACGCGCTGCGCCAGTTCCTCGACGCCCGCGGTGCTGGCGCGTTCCACCAGCATCGCGAAACTGCGGTCATCGACCCGAGCAGCCAGGTCGGTATCGTCGGACTGCTCGTCCAGGACCGTGCCGAGTTCTGCGATCAGGTGATCGACACCGCCGACACCGAAGGCGTCCTCGAGTTGTGCAAGTCCGTCGGGTTGAACGACGAGTACGGCGGCGAACCGGTTGGGTGATCTGCTCTCGAGACGCTTGGCGACGCTGTCGAGAAAATGCTGCCGCGAAAACAGGCCGGTCACCCGGTCATGCTTCGGCGAATGCCCCGTCGCGCGCCGCAACTGCATTGCGCGCCGGATGCGGGTTTCGATCACACCCAGCAGGTGCTTCGGGCGTATTGGCTTGGCGATGAAGTCGTCGCCACCGACGCTCAGCGCATCGAGTTGGCGATCTGAGTTCTGCTCACCGGAGACGAAGACGATGGGAATCGCAACGAACTCGGGGTGGTCGCGGATAACCGTGGTCAGTTCGATCCCATTGACCTCGGGCATGTAGATGTCCATCAGGATCAGATCAGGCTTGAAATCCCGCAGACCCTGGATCACCTTGACCGGCTCGGTGATCTGCAGGACCTCCATCCCGGCCTTACGGAGGATCGAGCCGGCGAAGTCCGCCTGGGTCGGATCGTCCTCGACGACCAGCACCCGGTAGGCGGATTGCGGTTCCCTGGTCATCTCGAGGATCTGTGCCGCGACGGCGGGAATATCCATCGGCGCTACGAAGAAGCCGTCGCCGCCGGCCCGGATGGCATCGACCCTGAGCTGCAACGCGCTCGAGTTACTGACAAAGATCAGCGGCACCTGGATCGACAGGTGAGAGCGCAGGCGGATCAGCTCGGCGGTCAACGGCTCCATGTCCTTGAGCATCGCAGCATCCGCGATGATGGCGCGCGGCGGTCGCGACTCGAGTTCCGCGACCAGGGGTTCGACAGCGGAAAAATACTGGATGTCGCACTCGCTGTGGCGCAAGGCCTCCGCCAACTCGGCGGTGATCCCGCCCTTGTCCCCGAGCGTAAACAGCGTAATGCGGCCGTGCGGCTGATCGAGCGACGCCTCGTTCGCTTCCGTGGCATCCACCGCGATGCGGAGGGTTCTTACCAGTCCGTCGATCGCCGTAATCTGGGCCTTGTCCGGCTGTATGTCCGAGCCGATGAACGAGCTCAGGTAGACCTCCAGGGAGAACACGCTTTCGTTGAGCTGGAACAGGGAGAGGGCCTTGCTGATCTCGGAGATCTCCCGAACCCGCTCGTACATGGCATCGAGCTGATCGACTTCCCACTTACCGGTGTGCAGCCGCGACCATATCTCCTCGATCGCCGCCATGCGTTTTGGCAGCTGAGTGAGAAACGGGTCGCGTTCTTCGGTGTTATTGGCTTCCATGGACTGCGGCGGGTGATCCCGGTCTCTCAAGTGCCGGCGGCAGGCGACCGGGCGTGGCGACGCGGCTGTGTCAAGGTTCCGGCTACGATAGGCGATCTCGATACAGTCTGCCACAATGGTGGGGTCTAAGCCGCTGTTTCATTTCGGCAAACCGAGGTGCAACGGCAGGTTCCTGCAGGATTCGCTGGACTTGAGATCGCTTGATTACCAAACCGCTCCGTCAGGAGCTGCGACGAGTACCGCCGACCCGGCACTGCAGGGGCTGATCGGCGTCGACGCCGTGCGTCAGAGCGGTCGCTTGGCCGGGGTGGCCGGGGGCGTCCTGCTCATACTCACTGCGCTGGTCGGCTGGCTCGGCCTCGAAGCCAACCGGCTGGACGTGGTCTGGCTGACCTGGGCCGCGCTGCCGGCTCTGCTGTCGACGATCGGTGGCCCGCTGCTGGGACGCCAACGGCTCAGCCGTGGCGTGGTGAATCGCGGGCGCCTGGTTTTGCTTGTCATCATGATCGCCAGCAGCAGTGCCTGGGTGTATGCGTCGGCGGTCGCCGTGGCCGATCAGCCGGTCCTGGTCGGGTTGCTGGCGACCGCCTGGTTGGCGCTGTCGGTGGCACTGGTGCCAAGCCTGGCATGGCTCCCGGGTCTGGCGCTGCAACTGCTCGTACAATTGTCGCTCACCGTCGCCTTCAGCGTGATCCACGCCAGCGACTTTGCCTATCAACTGCTACCGCTTGGGCTTTGGATATCGCTGGCGTTTCTGGCGATGATGGCCGGTCTACGCGCGAGGCGGGTGTCCCGGCTCAAGGGTGATCTGCACTACCTGAGATACGAAAACGCCGAACTGCAGAAGCGTCTTGAGGGCAGCCGGGGCCGTCTCGACGAGGCGGCCGCGGCGCGGCGGACACTCGAAGCCGAGCTGGCCGAGATACTCAATCTCGCCGAAGACGCCAGCCGGGCGAAGACCGAATTCCTGGCGACCATGAGTCACGAGATCCGGACGCCGCTCAATGGGATCCTGCCGATCCTCGAGATGCTCCAGGAAACGACACTGGATCGAGAGCAGCAGCGACTGGTCAAAACGGCCAAAGGGTCGTCGCGTCATCTGCTCCGGATAATCAACGACATCCTCGATTTTGCAAAGGTCGAATCGGGCAAGTTGCAGCTCGAGGCGATCGAGATCGACGTCCGCGAACTGGTCGCCTCGGTCAGCGAGCTGATGCGCGGCAGCGCCCGCAATCAGAACCTGAAACTCAGTGTCCGGATTGCGGACAATGTGCCGGAGGTGGTACGCGGCGACCCGATACGCCTCAGGCAGGTGCTGATCAACCTGGTGTCGAACGCCATCAAGTTTACCGAGGAGGGCGGCATACGGATCGAGGTGTCGCGCGGCCAGACCAGTCAGAAAGAGGTCGAGCTGTTGTTCGCGGTCGCCGACACCGGGATCGGCATGTCGCAGGAGACATCCGACCGGCTGTTCCAGCTGTTCACCCAGGCGGACGCGTCGACGACGCGCAAGCACGGCGGGACCGGCCTCGGCCTGGTGATCTGCAAGCGCCTGGTCGAGTTGATGGGCGGCAAGATCGGAGTTCGCTCGGCCGTCGGGCAAGGGTCGACTTTCTGGTTTCTGGTGCCGCTGCGCCGCTCGGTAACCGAAGTGCCTTCGGCGCGCCGCGACCTCAAGGGTGTGCGGGTGTTGTGTCTCATCCAGGACGAGGCGACGGCGGCGCGTGTCGCCGACGATCTCTCGGACTGGGGGGTGACCCAGGAGGTCAGTGGCGATCCACAGGAGGCGTTGGCCGTTCTGCGTTCCACGTCGATGCTCGGCGACACGTGGGGATTTCAGCTCGTGCTCATCGATGGCAATGGCTTCGAAGGGCGTCTGCCCAACCTGCTACGCGAGATCCGGGCGATCGAGGCGCTCCGCAAGCTGCGAATCGTTGTCGCATTGCGCGCCGAAACCCTGGCGCAAAAGCTGAAGCGTGATTACAACGTCTACATGTTGACCGATGAACTGCGGCCCGAACCCCTGCGGCGACTGCTGCATCGCCTGTTCGATGTGGAGAGCCGTCACTACGGCGGCCAGGAGCTTCGACCCGATGAAATCTACGATGACATGAACCTGTTGGCCGCCGAGATCGCACCGGTCGAAGACGAACCGCCGCCCGCTACCGACGATGGCGATCGCCGCGTCCTGCTGGTCGAGGACAATCCAGTGAACCAGGGCGTCGTCAGCAAGGCGCTCGCGCTGCTCGGTGTGCGATGCGAAACGGCTGAGAACGGAAAACAGGCCGTCGAACGCTGTCGCCTGGAGGATTTCGACCTGATCTTCATGGACTGTCAGATGCCGGTCATGGACGGCTACGCGGCAACCGCGGCGATTCGCGAGGCGGAGCAGGCGAGTGGCCTGAGGACGAAGCCGATCGTTGCAATGACCGCAAACGCCATGGCCGGCGATCGCGAAAAGTGTCTTGCAGCTGGCATGGACGACTACCTGGCCAAACCCGTCAGCATCCATCAACTGAAGCGTTGTATCGGGCGTTGGTTACCGTCCAGCCTCGGCCCCGACACGGCCGCCGCCGCGCCGATAGAGGGACTGCCTGCGACTGCGAACACCGCTCCGTCCGAACAGGTCCCGGTCCTCGATGGCAAGGTCCTCGTCGAACTGCGTGACATCATGCAGGACGACTACCTGGGACTGCTGAAGACTTTCCTGCGCAATGCACCGGAACTGCTGGAGGAGGCCAGACAGGCAGCCGCTGCAGGCTCGGCCGATGCCTTGGTGATCCCGTTGCATTCCTTGAAGTCCTCCAGTGCCAATGTCGGCGCGATGGCGCTGTCGCGATTGGCCCGTGACGGCGAGAAGCTGGCACGCGACGGCGACGTCGCCCGTGCGATGCAGAGTCTCGAACAAGTCGAAAAGGGCTTCGCCGCCGCGCAACGGGCTTTGCGCGAACACATCAGCGAACAACAGCCGGCCGGCCGGCTTCAGAGCGTTTCGGACGCGTAGTCGGCGAGTCGCGACCGCTCTCCGCGCAGCAGGGTGACATGGCCGCCGTGTGGCCAGTCCTTGAACCGATCGACCACATAGGTGAGCCCTGAGGTCGTTTCCGTCAGGTAGGGTGTGTCGATCTGCGCGACATTGCCCAGACAGACGATCTTGGTGCCCGGGCCGGCTCGGGTGATCAGGGTCTTCATCTGCTTCGGCGTCAGGTTCTGCGCCTCGTCGAGGATGATGTACTTGTTGAGGAAGGTGCGACCGCGCATGAAGTTCAAAGATTGAATACGGATGCGCGAGCGCAACAGGTCATCGGTTGCGGCGCGTCCCCACTCCCCGCCCTCGGTACGCGTGAGGACCTCGAGATTGTCCATCAGTGCACCCATCCAGGGTGTCATCTTCTCTTCCTCGGTACCCGGCAGAAAACCGATGTCTTCACCGACCGGTACCGTCACCCGGGTCATGATGATCTCGCGAAAACGATTTTGATCAAGTACCTGCGCTAGGCCGGCAGCCAATGCCAACAGGGTTTTGCCGGTGCCTGCCGTGCCGAGCAGCGAAACAAAGTCGACATCGGGATCCATCAGCAGATTCAGCGCGAAGTTCTGTTCGCGGTTCCGGGCGCTGATGCCCCAGACGGCATGCTTGTTCGACCGAAAGTCGTCGGCGAGTTCGATGATGGCATCGTCCGCGTCTTTCTTGCGCACGATTGCCTCGAACGGCGGATCGGCCTCCATGTACAGACACTGATTGACATACCAATCGGCCGTGTCCGGGCCCTTGACGCGGTAGAAGGTATGGCCTTCTTCCTGCCACGACTCGACATCCTTGCTGTGCGCCTCCCAGAAGCTTGTTGCCAACTCGGTCTCGCCGGTATACAGCAGATTGACATCGTCGAGGACCTGGTCGTTGTGGTAGTCCTCCGTATGGATGCCGACGACAGCGGCCTTGATGCGCAGGTTGATGTCTTTCGAGACCAGCGTGACGCTGCGCTGCGGTGCCATCTCGGACAATGCCAGTGCGGTGCCGAGGATGTTGTTGTCAGGGATGTTCCCCGGCAG
>JASFVZ010000203.1:0-5028 GCA_050049565.1 Chromatiaceae bacterium
CGTCATACGTGCGGGCGTGCGACCGACACCTGGTGCTGGATGACGGGAAGCTGTTGGAGCGCGCGGACGACCAGCCGGCGGCACCGCGTGCTCCGGCCGAGGCGGTAGCCGGGGGGCACGCGCATGGCTGAGGCAACGCACAGGGAGAAGAACGTCTACCGCCCGATGACCGAGCGCCTCGCCGATGCGCTGCGGGCGCGCGATCAGGCGGCGTTCGCCGCCGAGTCGCCGGCAGCCGCCTGCCTGTTCCCCCTGCTGAACGCGCTGGGCTGGCGGGGTTTCGACCGGTCGCTGATGGAATCGTTGCCGCATTTCGCAGACCAGTTCGATATCGTCGACCTGCGCAACCTGCTCGCGGATCTGGGATATGACAGTCGCGAGTTGCACCTGCGGGCCGGACGGCTCAACACCGAACTTATGCCGTGCCTGATCGAGCATGGCGACGGCGCGCTGTTCGTGGTCCTCGGCGAGGCCGAAGGCGCGATTCGTCTGTTCGATGCCCAGGAAAGGACGGAAAGAGACGCGACGACCGGCGATCTCGTGGGCTCCGCCTACGTATTGACCGATACGCATCCGAGCCATGGCCTGACCAGCGAGGAAACCGGGTCCCGGGAGTGGAGCACCCGGTTGATGCTCAGGTTCCGGCCGATGCTCCGGCATCTGTTGGCGATGACACTGTTCGTCAATCTGATCGCCCTGGCCGTGCCGATCTTCGTGATGCTGGTCTACGACAAGGTCATCGCCAGCAAGTCGATCGAGACGCTCCCGTACATGCTGGCGGGGATCGGCATCGCGCTGCTGGCTGATTTCGGCTTCCGGCTGGTCCGGGCCAAGCTGATCGGCGCGATCGCCGGCCGGATGGAGTACCTGATCGGGCTCGAGAGCTTTCGACAGCTGATCCAGATCGCGCCCGTCTACACCGAACGCTCGACGGTGGCCGCCCAGCTCGGACAGTTGCGTCAGTTCGATTCGGTGCGCGACTTCTTCACCGGGAGCAGCGGCTCGATCGTACTGGAACTGCCGTTCACGCTGCTGTTCGTGGCCGTGGTCGCCCTGATCGCCGGTCCTCTGGCATTGATTCCGCTGTTTGCCTTCGGCGCCTACCTGCTGCTCGAGTTTGCTGTCGTGCCGGTGATCAATCGCAGCTCCCAGCGCTCCGGCGGCGCACGCAACGACAAGCAGCGGGTCATTCTGCAGACCCTGGAAGGACGGACCGAGATCAAGTCGATCGGTGGCGAACGCGTCTGGCTCGAACGGTTCCGCGAGGTCTCCGGTGAGTCGGCGACCGCCGGCTACCGCAGTGCGCTGGCCAATGCCGTAGCCAATTCGGCAGGCCAGGCAGTGATGAGTCTGACCGCCGTTGCGGTGATCTGGTGGGGCACGACCAAGGTGATCGGCGATGAGCTGTCCGTCGGCGCGCTGATTGCGACCATGGCGTTGATCTGGCGCATCCTGTCACCGCTTCAGGGTGCCTTCCAGGCCGGTGTAAGACTGCAGCAGATCCGCAGCGCGCTGCGCCAGATCAACCTGTTGATGCGTATCGCCCGTGAGCGTGAGGGGGCCAGGTCGGGCCTGATGGCGGGCAACCTTGAAGGCGTGATCCGGCTGGACCGGGTCAGCTTCCGCTATGGACCGGACCAGGACCCGGCACTGCTCGGGGTATCGATGGATGTCATGCCGGGCGAAATCCTGGCGGTTGCCGGTGGCACCGGCGCCGGCAAATCGACCCTGTTGAAGATGATGGCCGGGATGTACCGCCCCCAGGCCGGCAACCTGACGGTCAACGGCATCGATATCCGGCAATTGAATGCGACCCAGTTGCGCCGCTCGGTCTCGTATGTGCCACAGCAGATCGCGCTGTTCCACGGCACCATTGCGCAGAACCTGCGTCTGAACAATCCACTCGCGACCGACGCGGAACTCCACCAGGCGGCCGAGGAGGCCGGTGTCCTCGCCGACATCCGGGCCCTGCCCGATGGCTTCGCGACGCGGGTCGGTGACAACCGGACCCAGCGGTTTCCGCCCGGCTTCATGACCGGCCTCGCACTGGCCCGGGCCCTGCTGCGCGACGCGCCTTTGCTGCTGCTCGATGAGCCAGGGGCGTCGCTGGACGAAAAAAGCGATCGAATCCTGATGCAGCAACTCGAGCGGCTGCGGGGGCGGCGGACGATCGTCATGGTCACCCATCGGCCCAGTCACATCCGGCTGGCCGACAACGCGGCGTACCTCGAGGGCGGCAGCATCAAATACTTCGGTGACCCGCAAAAGGTACTGGCAATGTTGCTGGAGAAGGCGGCATGAATTCGCAACGCACGACCCGCAGCACCGGCGGGCTCCCGCGCGCGCGCGCGCGCTTCCTGGCCCAGGCCATTCAGCTCGAGGAGAAGGGGCCGTCCGGCGTGGCGTCGATGACCGTCTTTCTGATCGTGTTCCTGCTGGCCGCGGGCGTTACCTGGGCCTCGGTGACCAGGATCAGCGAGACCGCCCGTACCCGGGGTGAGGTCGTACCGGCTGGGCTCAATGTCAGTGTGCAGCATCTCGAAGGTGGACTGGTCGCCGAGATCTCCATCCGCGACGGTGATGCGGTCAAGGCCGGTGCACATCTGCTGAGCCTCGACCCGACCCAGCTGCTGTCCGAACGGGAACAGATGCGGGTGCGTGAGGCTGCGTTGCTGCTCGAGATGGAACGCCTCGGCGCGTTGATCGCCGATCGCCCGCCGGAGTTCGGCCTGCCGGGTCAGGCCTATCCGCATCTGGCCGAAAAACAGCGCACCCTGTTCGAGGCGCAGAGAAACAGCCATGCCCGCGAGATCGCCGTGGTTCAGAGCCAGCTGCAACAGCGCCGCAACGAACTCGCGCGGCAACAGAACGAGGTCACCTCGTTACGCAAGGAACTGGCGCTCTACAAGGAACAGGTTGCCCTGCGCAAACAACTGAACAACGAAAAGCTGGTCGCCCGGACCGAGCTCCTGTCGGTCGAGACCCGGCTTGCCGAATCACAGAGCGGAATGCGCCGGGCACGTGACGGCGTCGCCGTCGCGGCGTCGTCCGTCGAGGAGACGCAACAGCGCCTGGTCGAGTTGGACGCGCGCTACTTCGAGGAGTTGGAACAGGACGCCGCGCGTGTCGCAGCGGAATTGGCCGAGGTCGCCCAATCGCTGATCCGCCTGAACGACCGGGTCGAGCGCCTCGAGGTCCGGTCGCCGGTCGACGGTATCGTCCAGGGGCTCAACATCAATACCCGAAACGCCGTGGTCGAGCCCGGCGAGGTGATCATGCAGATCATCCCGATCGACGACGAACTGGTCGTCGAGGCCAGGGTGTCGCCGAGCGATATCGGTCATGTGCATGCCGGCCAGCCCGCGGACATCCGCATCGACAGCTTCGATTCGGCGCGCTTCGGCACCGTCCCGGGCGAGGTGAGTCGCCTCTCGGCAACCACCTACCTCGACGAGCAGCAAAAGCCCTACTATCGCGCCGAGATCACGCTCAGCAAGGATTACCTCGGCCGCCGGCCCGGTGAGCTGCGGATCATCCCGGGCATGACCGTCGATGCCAGTATTCGCACGGGCTCCAAGACGGTGCTCGACTATCTGCTCAAACCGATCAAGCGCGGCCTGGACGGGGCACTCGGTGAACGCTAGCCCGCCCTGATCCTTGTTGCTCCGGCGAGACCGGGGGAGTAGGGTCCGATCGGCCGCCGCAATTCCGGTAGTCGCCGAGCGAATTCTCAACGCGTGTCCTCTCCCCAAGCGTGTAGGATACGGCTGCGCTCCCATATCCTCGCAGCGCCGCCGAATCAGTCATCGACCCTGAATCAAGTCGACGACCGGGCGTCTTGCCGGTCTCTCCGCTTTGTGAGTCGAAAGCGCCAATGCACCTGATAGCCCGATGTTCAAGAAGATCTTCCTGACAGTTGTCGCCATCTCGATCGTCGTGGGGGCAATCGTCTTCGCCAAGCTTGGTCAGTTCACGGCCATGGGTGAGTCGGCGGCCAATATGGTCACGCCGCCGCAGACGGTCACTGCGATGTCGGTGGTGCAGGCATCATGGGAGCAGGTCATCAGCGCACCGGCCACGGTGACTGCGGTGCAGGGTGTGACGGTCAGTGCCGAGGTCGGCGGCCGGGTTACCGCGATCGCGTTCGAACCCGGCGCGGCCGTCGAGGCGGGTGACGTGCTGATTCAGCTCGACACCTCGAGCGAACAGGCGCAGCTGGCGGCGGCCGAGGCGGCGGCCGATCTGGCGCGGGCGGACCTGATCCGCGTGCGCAAGCTCGGCAAGCGTGATCTTGCGTCCGACGACACCGTCGACCGCGCAGAGGCCCTGGTCAAGGAGACGGTGGCGCAGGTCGGCGTGATTCGTGCCCAGATCGCCAAGAAGACGGTCCGCGCACCGTTCGGCGGGCAACTCGGCCTGCGTCTGGTCAATCTCGGCCAGATTCTCAGTGACGGTGATCCGATCGTCTCGCTGCAGACCCTCGATCCCGTGTATCTGGATTTTTCGGTTCCACAGCAGCAGCTGTCGCGCCTCGCCCCGGGTATGGTGGTGCGCGCGATGGCGGACGCCGCGGCCGACCAACCCTTCGAGGGTCGGCTGGTCGCGATCAACCCGGAGATCGATAAGGTCACGCGCAACGTGCGGGTGCGCGCCCGGGTCGAGAATCCCGGTCACCGACTGAGGTCCGGGATGTTCGCGAACGTCGAGGTCGTGTTGCCGGACGAATTGGACGTGTTGCCGGTCGCGACCACCGCGGTGCTGTATGCGCCGTTCGGTGATTCGGTCTTTGTCATCGACGAAAGGACCGATCCGGAGAGTGATGAGACCGCCCTGGTTTTGCGTCAGCAGTTCGTCCGGCTCGGCACCGTACACGGCGATTTCGTCGATGTGCTCGACGGCCTTTCGCCCGGGGACCGGGTCGTCACATCGGGTGTCTTCAAGCTGCGTGCCGATACGGAGGTCGTGATCGACAACAGGCTGGCGCCGAAGCCTGAGCTTGCGCCGCGGCCGGGCAATTCGTAAGTCGTC
>JASFVZ010000204.1:0-5027 GCA_050049565.1 Chromatiaceae bacterium
CGCTACACAGGCCAGGCGCAGAAGATCAGGGCCGGCGAGTATCGGCTGACGCCGGATCTGCAGCCCGAAGCCCTGCTCGCCCTGTTGGTCTCGGGCCGCAGCATCTCGTACAGCCTGACCCTGCTCGAGGGCTGGAACATCCGCCAGGTACGCGCCGCGGTGGCTGGCCACGAGGCCCTGGCGCAAACCCTGGATGGTGTCGACGATGCCACGCTGATGGCCCGTCTGGGCCGGCCGGACGTCCATCCGGAAGGACGATTCTTCCCCGACACCTATCGATTCACCCGTGGCATGACCGATCTCGATTTTCTCCGACGTGCCATGGAGACCATGGATCGTGAGCTCGCGGCGGCCTGGGATGGACGGGCTGACGACATCCCGCTGCGAACCCCCCACGAGGCCCTGATTCTCGCATCGATCATCGAAAAAGAGACTGGGCAGGTGGCGGAGAGGCCGGAAATCGCCGGTGTCTTCACCCGGCGCCTGAAAAAAGGGATGAAGCTGCAGACTGACCCGACCGTCATTTACGGGATGGGAGAACGCTTCGATGGCAATCTGCGGCGACGTGATCTGCGGGAAGACACCCCCTATAACACCTATGTGCACCACGGCCTGCCACCTACGCCGATCAGCATGCCCGGCCGCGGCGCACTTCAGGCCGCCGTCAACCCCGCTGCCGGCAAGACCCTGTATTTCGTGTCACGCGGGGACGGTTCGCATGTATTCTCCGAGACCCTCAAACAGCACAATGCAGCGGTGCGCAAGTATCAGCTGAAAAAATGACCCCGGACCGGCAGGATCAAGGCCGTTTCATCACCCTGGAAGGCATCGAAGGTGCCGGCAAGAGCAGTTGTCTCGGCGTGCTGGAGGCGGAAATCGCGCGACACGGCCACTCTCTGCTGCGGACCCGCGAACCCGGTGGTACGCCGCTGGGCGAAGAACTGCGACAGGTATTGCTTGGCCATCGACACGACGGTATGGCCGACGACACGGAACTGTTGTTGATGTTTGCCGCGCGTTGCGAGCACCTGCGGGCCGTTATCGAGCCGGCGCTCAGGGCAGGGCGCTGGGTAGTCTGCGACCGGTTTACCGATGCCACCTTTGCGTACCAGGGCTTCGGGCGGGGCCTGGCCCTGGAGCGTATCGAACAGTTGCAACGCTGGGTGCAGGGGGAAAGACGGCCGGACCTCACCATTTTGCTGGATCTGCCCGTAGCGGTCGGCCTCGAGAGAGCTTCGAAACGTTCCGCGCCGGACCGCTTCGAGCGCCAGCCAGCTGACTTTTTCGAACGCGTCCGTGAGGGATATCTGACCTTGGCGGACCGCGATCCGGAGCGATTCGCGGTCATCGATGCGGCACAGTCCCTCGACCGGGTAAGCGCCGATGTACGGCGAGCCCTCAACGACCGACTGGAAAGCCGCGCTTGACCCTGCCTGCGCCGCTTCCCTGGCATACCGCGCAGTGGAGCCGGCTTGCGGCGGCGCGTGACGCTGATCGGCTGCCGCATGCTTTGCTGTTGCGTGGGATACAGGGCCTGGGAAAAGGCCTGTTTGCCAGACGTCTGGCCGCGTCTCTGCTCTGCACAGCGCCGACCGCGAGCAGCGCCGCTTGCGGTGAATGCGCGGCATGCCGGCTGGTCGCGGCAGGCAGTCATCCGGACCTGCATCGGCTTGCCCCGGAAGAGCCGGGGCGGGCGATCAAGATCGACGCGGTTCGCGAACTGGTCTCGAAAAGCGTGTTGTCGGCGCAGCCGGATTGCCATCGGGTTTTCATCATCGAGCCGGCCGAGGCGATGAACCGTGCGGCAGCGAACGCATTGCTCAAGACGCTCGAGGAACCGGTCACCCGCACCGCCATGGTGCTCGTCAGCTCTAATCCTGACCGTTTGCCGGGGACTGTCCGAAGCCGTTGCCAGCAGGTGACGTTCGGCGTCCCACCGGCCGACGACGCGATCGCCTGGCTGGCGCCCCGTGTCGAGGCCGGGTCGCCTCGGGCGCTGCTGCAGATCGCAGGAGGGGCCCCATTGCGGGCATTGACCGCGGCCGCTGAAGACTGGCTCGGTCAGGACGCTGGGTTGGCTGGCGAACTCGCCGCGCTGCGGCAACGCGAGCGCAACCCATTACAGGTGGTTGAGAAATGGGAAGAACAGCCGCTAGCTAATGTGATCAGCGGGCTGAAGCGCCTGACCGCGGACCTGGTCAGGCTGCAGTCCGGCGCCGCCCATGTGGACCTGTGCCACGCGGAATCGCGGGCGGAGTTGCAGGCGCTTTGTGAAGGCTTAGACTTGCGAGGTCTTATTCTGTTTGCCGACGACTTGAATGATGCAGACCGGGCCATGTCCAATAATGCAAATGCGCAGATGACGCTCGAGCACCTAGTGAACCGCTGGTTGCAGTTGACCCGACGAGGAGGTCGTTAGATGTCCGCACCAAATATGCCGCGTGCCCGCCAAGGCATCCTCTCCCTGACGATCAAGGACAAGAATGCGCTCTATGCGGCGTACATGCAGTTCGTGAAGAACGGCGGGTTGTTCATCCCAACCAGCAAGAAGTACAAGATCGGCGACGAGGTCTTCATGCTGCTCAGCCTGATGGAGGAGACCGAGCGCCTGCCCGTCGCCGGCCGCATCATCTGGATCACCCCGGTGGGCGCCGAAGGCAACCGCGCAGCGGGTATCGGCGTGCAATTCAGCGATCAGGACGGGGGAATGGCACGTAATAAAATCGAGGGGTATCTCGCCGGTGCGTTAAAATCGGACAAGCCAACGCACACGATGTAACTTTCCCCGCGCAATGCTTGTCGATTCCCATTGCCATCTTGACCGGGTGGATCTCAGTCCATATGGCGGTAGTTTTACGCAGATGATCGACGCGGCACGTGCCGCCGGTGTCGAACACATGCTGTGTGTCTCGATCGACCTCGAGCACTATCCCGAGATGCTGGCCCTGGTCGAACCGTACAGCGAGATCTCGGTCTCGGTCGGCGTGCACCCAGGCGAGAATGAACGTAGGGACCCGCAAATCGACGAGCTGGTGCAGCTCGCGACGCATCCGAAAAACGTCGCCATAGGCGAGACTGGCCTGGATTACTACCGTGCCGCTGGGGATCTCGAGTGGCAGCGGGAACGCTTCCGCACCCATGTGCGTGCCGCGCGGATCGCGGATAAACCCCTCATCATCCACACGCGTGAGGCCAGGGACGATACCCTGAAGATCCTCGAACAGGAGGGTGCAGAGGCCGTCGGCGGGGTCATGCACTGTTTCACAGAGACATGGGAGATGGCCGAGGCGGCCATCGCGATGGATTTCTGTATCTCCTTCTCCGGCATCGTCACATTCAAGAACGCCGAGACATTGCGCGACGTTGCGCGCCGGGTACCGCTCGACCGGTTGCTGATCGAAACCGATTCGCCCTATCTGGCCCCGGTGCCCCATCGTGGCAAATCGAACGAGCCGCGCTACGTGCAGCACGTGGCCGAGACTCTCGCCTGCCTCCACGGACGACCGGTGGAAACCATCATCGAGCAGTCGCGCGAGAACTACTACCGTCTGTTTGGCAAGCCGGATGCATAAACGCCCAGTGTCCGGACGCCTGGCCTTAGGGTAAGCTGGTCGCGCCGAACGATAGGCTGTTTGCGGGACAGGAAACGACCGGGCAGGGAGCGCCCCACATGAGACAGATAGAGCTACCGGTCAGTCGCTGGGAAGGGCTTGGCGGCCCCGCAATGGTGGTCCTGTTGGCCCTGCTCGCAGCGGTCAGCCCCGTACCGCCTGTCTGGCGCGTAATCGAAGTACTGGCGGTCCTCGCGCTCGGCGGTTGGGAATACCTGGGCTATCGGGCGCGGCGACCCGTAACCGCCCTGTTGCCGCTGTCCGGGGCCCCTGTCTTTCGCCTGCCCGACGGTTCGCAGTTTTGCGTTTCCACGGCCCGTATCGGCAGCGCGACGCCAATGCTTTTGGCCGCCCGCTGTCGCAATGCGCGCGGCGAGGTCCTGGATCTGTTCATCCCTGCAACGATAGTTTCACCGGACGAACACCGTTGCCTGCGCCGCGCCGTCCTGGGGTGTGGACAGGCCCGTCAGGACAATCCGGACAGGTCGCAGCGGTCAGGACCGCGGTAGATAGTTGTCCGGAATTAGCTCGGTCGGGTTGGCCTGGCGTTCGTCGCGTTCCGGGAAATCGATGTTGTAATGCAGCCCCCGGCTCTCCCGGCGACGCTGCGCGCAGGCGATGATCAGGTCGGCAACCTCGACGAGATTGCGCAGCTCGAGCAGATCGTTGGTGACGCGGAAATTCCCGTAGTACTCGCTGATTTCCAATTTCAGGGTATCGACTCGCCGCCGCGCCCGCTGGAGGCGTTTGTTGCTCCGCACGATGCCGACGTAGTCCCACATGAATCGGCGCAGTTCATCCCAGTTGTGCGACACCACCACCTCTTCGTCGGAATCGGTCACCCGGCTTTCGTCCCACGGCGGTACCGCCGGTAGCGGGCCCGGTTCCTGAGCCAGATCGCGACGGATTCGCCGCAGCGCCATCTCTCCGTAAACCAGGCATTCCAGAAGAGAATTGCTGGCCATACGGTTGGCGCCGTGCAAGCCGGTGTAGGCCGTTTCGCCGATGGCATAGAGGCCTTCGAGATCGGTCAGGGCGTCCCTGTCGGTCATAACCCCACCGCAGGTGTAATGGGCGGCCGGCACGACTGGCAAGGGCTCCTTGCGCATGTCGAATCCGAGCTCCAGACAGCGCTGGTGGATGGTGGGAAACAGGCGTTCGATGTCGGCTGCAGGCTTGTGGCTGATGTCGAGATAGACGCAATCAATCCCGAGTCGCTTCATTTCGTGGTCGATAGCCCGGGCCACAATGTCGCGCGGCGCAAGCTCGGCCCGGTCATCGAACCGGTCCATGAACCGGGTGCCGTCCGGCAGGAGCAGCCGCCCGCCCTCGCCGCGCACTGCCTCGCTGATCAGGAACGACTTGGCTTCGGGATGGTAAAGACAGGTTGGATGAAACTGGATGAACTCCATGTTT
>JASFVZ010000205.1:0-5009 GCA_050049565.1 Chromatiaceae bacterium
ACTCGACCTGGCTCATGATGCGGCTTCCTGCGTGGAGGCATACTCGCTGCGCAAGGTCGCGAGCGCCTCATAGACTTCGTTGGCGAACTGCGCCATGTCCTCATGGTCCTCGCTGCGCCAGGTCGACTTGGCGCGCCGGATCCGCGCCATGACCGGGTGTTCGGCGAGTTCCTGAACCGGTGCGCCGAGCCCGATCAGTTCAGCACCCAGATCGAACACCTGCATGACCAGCTCGAGCAGCTGGAACTGTTTCTGCGGCGAGCAGTAGCTGTCGACGTCGTCGAGCGCGCTTTGTTGCAGCACCGCCTCTTTTATCAGCGCGGCACCCTCGAGCTCCCAGCGTTGTGCAGAAGACAGCGCCTCGGGGCCAACCAGGTTGACGATCCGCGACAGCTCGGCATCGCGGGCGAGCAGCGACAGCGCCTGCGCGCGGCGCTTGCTCCAGGCGCCGCTGATGTTCTTTGCCCACCAGCCGGCGGCGACCGGTACGTCCTGGGAGAAGCTGTCGACCCAGTCGACCGACGGATAGTGTCGGGCGTCGGCGAGTTCCTTCGACAGGGCCCAGAAGGTCTGGATGATCTCCTTGGTATGACTGGTGACCGGCTCCGAGAAGTCGCCCCCGGGGGGTGAGACCGCGCCGATCAGCGTGACCGAGCCGCGTCCGCCGTCGAGCGTCTCGACCCGGCCGGCCCGTTCGTAGACGGCCGCAAGCCGTGAACCCAGGTAGGCCGGGTAGCCTTCTTCGACCGGCATGTGTCCGAGCCGTCCGGCGACCTCGCGCAGGGCCTCGGCCCAGCGCGAGGTCGAGTCGGCCAGCATCACGACGTCGTAGCCCTGGTCCCGGTAGTACTCGGCCATGGTCATGCCGACGTAGATCGAGGCCTCGCGGGCGACCACCGGCATGTTCGAGGTGTTGGCGACCAGCAGCGTGCGCTGCATCATGCCGCGGCCGGTATGCGGGTCCTCGAGTTCCGGGAAACTCTCGAGCACGTCGACCAGCTCGTTGCCGCGCTCGCCGCAGCCGACATAGATCACGATGTCGGCGTTCGACCAGCGCGCGACCTGTTGCTGGACCATGGTCTTGCCCGCGCCGAACGGCCCCGGTACGGCGCCCTTGCCGCCCTTCAATAGCGGAAAGAAGGTATCCAGGATGCGTTGCCCGGTGATCAGCGGTTCGACGCCATGGTCCCGCCGTCGATAGGGCCTGGGTTCCCGCACCGGCCAGCGGTGGTAGAGCCGCAGCTTGTGCACCTCGCCCTTTGCATCGCGGACCCGGGCCAGGGTCTGGTCGAGCGTGTAATCGCCGTCCGGCGCCAGATCGATCAGCTCGCCGCCGATATCGGGCGGGACCAGGATGCGGTGTTCGATGGTCTCGGTCTCCTGGACGGTGCCCAGTCGGGTTCCCGGTGCGACCCGGTCGCCGGGTCTCAGCGCGTCGCTCTGGGCGAAGGCCCAGCTGCGATCGCGATCCAGGGGATCGATCCGCAGGCCGCGCCTGATGTTGTCGCCGGACAGCTGGGCGATCTCCGACAATGGGCGCTGTACGCCGTCAAAGATGCCCTCCAGCATGCCGGGGCCGAGTTCCACGGTCAGCGGGTGACCAAGACCCTCGACCGGCTCGCCGGGCCTCAGACCCTCGGTCGATTCGTAGGCCTGGACGATGGCATCGGCCCCTTCGAGGGCGATGATCTCCCCGACGATATCGAGGCTGCCGATGCGCACCTGCTCACCATTGCGGCCGCCGGGCAGGTGGATGCGCAGGATCGGCCCATTGATCTCGCGGATATGACCGCGGCGTGCCACGCTGCTCATTGCGGACCTCCATTGCGCGCGCTGGCGTTGATGTCGGCCGGAAACAGTTGCTGCAGGATGGTGCGCTGGACGGCCGCTTCGAGGCGCGCCAGGCGCCCCTCGAAACGGTTGTCGACCTTTGCCCTGTTGTCCCGGGTGCGCACGACCAGGCCGCCCCGGCCGTCGGTGGCCTGCTCGGCGAGGACCAGCTCGCGATCGGGCGCCGCCGCCTGCGATAGCGCGTCCCACTCGGCGGCGAGCCAGGTCCTGTCGTCGCCGTTCGCCTCGACCACCAGTGCACCCTTCGGTAGCACCGCGGCGGCCTCGCGCAGCGTCCCGATCAACCAGTCACGGTAGGCCGCGCGGTCCTCGCGCAGACCCTGCATGCGTTCGGCGAGACGGGACTGCACGGTTTGCACCATCTCCCAGCGCAGTTGATCGAGGCGGCCCTGCATGCGCAGTTCGCTGGCCTGCGTTACCCGGCGGAAGTGCCGTTCGGCCTCGGCCTTGGCAACCAGGACCTCGCGCTCCTCGGCGAGGTGGAGGTGTTCTGCCGCGTCGCGCAGGATGATGTCGCGCTGGCGCCGTGCCTTGTCGTGGAATTCCTGGGCGAGTTCTTCGGCGCGCGCCAGGATGGCCCGCTCGAGTTCCTGCAACTGGGTGGCGGGTGCACTCATGGCATATCTCCGTCGAGACCAAGCAGCTGCTGGATATGGTCGTCGATCTCACTGCGCATCTTGTCGGGTTCGGTCAGACGAGGGACCTGGGTCAGCAGGATCCTGCCGCCTTCGCTGCGGACCTGGCGCAGGCGCTTGCTGTCCTGGGTTGCCAGCTGCTGGTCGAGCACGACGAAAGCGGGGGTGCGATCGGCGAGCAGCTGGGCGAGCAGTGCATCGACCGCCTGGATGTCCGCGTCCGGAAAGACCTCGAACCCGGCCAGGCGGAACCCGGTCGCGAGGTTGGCATCGCCGAGAAACACTTGGCGGGTCTCGGTCACGCCGGTTCAGACCCGGTTGAGGAGCAGGATCGAGAGCACCAGGCCGTAGATGGCGATGCCTTCGGCGAGCCCCAGATAGACCAGGGTCCGGCCGAATATCTCGGGCTTCTCCGACACGGCTGCGAGTGACGCGGCGCCGATCGGCCCAACGGCAATGGCGGCCGCGATCGTGCTGAATGCGGTTGGCAGAGCGATGCCGATGAATGCCAAGCCCAAGCCAACGCTGATATCGCTGTCGGCGGCCCCGGCTGCGACCGTCTCGGGCGAGGCCATCGCGTCACTCACACCAAGCACGGCCGCGGCCAGTTGTGCCCCAAAAAAGACCACAACGTTAGTCGCCACGGCCGGCAAGAAGAGTCGTCGTGCACGAGCAGGCTGCAGCGGCTGAAAATGGAGATAGACGCCAATGGCGATCATCCCGAGCAATCCGGCTGTCAGCAGGGCGACGATGGTGGTCATGTCAGATCCTCGTTCATCTTGTGGAAGAAAGCGCGGAGCGACCTACACGCAGTGGCTTGAAGGGCGTGCCGTCGCCATAGAAATAGCGGGAGAAGCCCTCGTAGTACTCGAGGCGCAGGGTCTGGATCGCGACGATCACGCCTTCGAGTACGATCACGAACAGGTTGCCGACCACCAGCGTAATCCAATGGCCGATAGTGCCCATGCCATCGGCCAACGTGAACACGGCTAATGACAAGGCGACGTGGTTGAGGCTGAACGCCGCGACGCGCAGGAAAGACAGGGAGCTTGCGATGTAGCCGTTGACGATCTCGAAGGTTTCGATCAACACGGTCAGGGCTCTTTCGCCGAAAGGCGCCGACGAATGGAGCCATTGAAAACCGACCAGAAGCACGAGCATCAATACGACGACACCGGTTGCGAGCAACGGAAACTCGCCGTACTGGACCAGCCATGCGATGCCACCCAATAAAGCCAGGTAAAGGATAAGCGCAAACAGGCCGCCCGGGGCGAATATGGCGCCGGACAGATCGCCGCCCAACAGGCGGTTGCCGATCGCAATAGACGAGCCAAGGGTCAGGAAGACGACCCCCCAGCCGAGAGCGACCGTCAACATGTAGATCGGGTCGGACATCGGCGCGATCCACAGGGGTGCGATCCAGTGTTCGACGCCGAAGACGCTGCCGTAGAGCCAACCGAACAGCATCGACGACAGGCCCGCCAGGACAAACAGATAGGTGAAGGCGCCGATGCGGCGGCGCAGCGCCAGGCCGACTAACAGAACGATGGCGCCATGCCCGATGTCACCGAACATCATGCCGAACATGGCGGCGAAGGTGATCGCAAACAGAACCGTCGGATCGAATTCGCCAAACCTCGGGACACCATACTGTTGAACGAGTACCGCGAAGGGTCGCAGCAGGCCGCGGTTGTTGGCCGGGACAGGTACGAGGTGGCGCTCGTCCTCGCGGGGCTCACGGGCCTCGATCAGGAAGGGCAGGCGCAGCGCTCCCCCGAGACGGGTTTCGATCTCATCGAGCCGCTTCGCCGGCACCCAGCCCTGCACGGCTGCCAGCGGCCCGCGTGATCTGGCCGCGCCTTGCAAGTTGACGTAGGGCTCGGCTGCCTCGAGCAGCTGCACAGCGTGAATGACCTGGTGTCGATTGGTATCGCGCCAGTTGTCGATCCGCAGCCGCATCGCCTCGGTGACTTCGTCGAGTTCCTGCCGCTTGGACGCCAGTTCTTTGCGCAGCGCATCGGGGTTGTTGTTGAAGCTCTCTGGGATGTTCAGCGGCTGGAAAGCGGCGGCCAGCAGTACGCTGTCGAGTGTCTTCGCCCCATCACGGCTACCGCCAACGAGTATCCTCAGCGTGTCGCCTTCGCCGGCCACGTTCAGAATCAGGTGGTTCGAGAGCGCCAGGACCTCGCGCAGGCGCTCGAGGGCATCGGCCGGTATCGAACCCAGCCGAAGATCCAGGTGGCCCCGATCGCTCTGCAGGCGACCGAGGTCGATATCCAGGTCGGCAAAGTCGGCGAGCGAGCTTTCCAGGTTTTCGAGCTCGCGATATTCGTCCTCGACCTTGTGGACCATGGCCTCGCAGGGCGCGCACTGCTCCCAGGCGCCCTTCAGCCATCCCTCGACCTCGATCACCTGTTCCGGACTGATCGCGACGGCTGGCAAGGGTTCGTCGCTATGCGGCAGTTGTCCCATGATCGCGCTCAGGCGGTCGAGGTAGCCCCAGGCGCGGCGGATACGCTCGCG
>JASFVZ010000206.1:0-5008 GCA_050049565.1 Chromatiaceae bacterium
TCGGCACAGCCGACCCTAGTGTGCCCGGCATGGGCCAAAACTTGCCGCCTGAAAAGAGGTGGCCGGAGAGAGTGACGACAACCGTAGTGAAGCGCAAGGTGGAAGCCGTGAGGCGAAGCTGAAAGAAGCGCGTAGCAAAGGCACGACCGTAGGAACACGAACAAGCAGTGAGGCCGGGTGTGGGCGATCAGCGTGCTAGGGAACGCGAAATCCAACCGTCACCGAAAGACGCATCAGGTAGAGCTTGGCGGCACGGGCCGACAGTTTTGGCACCTTACCCGGGGAGATCTCCGAGGCGAGCGCCCGGAGAAGTCAGCAGAGGCCATAGTAGCGAGGAAGCCTGGTAATGCGGGCGGAGCGAAGGGCCGAAGAGTCACGAGAAATTCCCATCCCGTGATGGGCGGGTCGAACGCGGAGGGTCCCGACATGCGGCGGAGCAGCAACTGCGGCTACTACCAAAGCAGCGTGATCGCGAGGGCCGGGTGGATCCTGGCAGGACCGATGGGCGTGGGATTCGAGTTGGGCCGGCCCAGGAAGCGGGAGCGAGCAGGGGGTTAATGAGTCACAAAGCAATCCAACTGGAATCGATCTTAAGCCGAGAGCAGCTGCAGGACGCCTGGAAGGCGGTCAAAGCGAACAAAGGGGCGGCGGGCGTGGACCGGAAATCGATTGACGCCACCGAACGCCACCTGAAGACGCATTGGCCGACGATCAAGGAAAAGCTGCTGGCGGGGAGTTACAAGCCAGCGGCGGTGAAGGCGGTAGTGATCCCGAAAGCCAACGGAGGAACCCGGCAGCTGGGCATACCGACGGTCCAGGATCGGCTGATCCAACAGGCAATGCATCAGGTGATCAGCGGCGCGCTGGATGATCAGATGAGTGCGCACAGCTATGGTTTTCGTCCGAATCGGCGTGCCCATGATGCGGTGGAAGCCGCGCGGGGGTACGTGAAAGCGGGCAAGACCTGGGTGGTGGACATCGATCTGAAGAGCTTCTTCGATCAGGTGAGCCACAACCGGCTGATGCAACTGCTGAGTACCCAGATCCCGGATCAACGGGTCAGGCAACTGATTGGTCGCTACCTCCGGGCGCCATTAAGGTACCCGGACGGGCGGCAGGAGAGGCGACAGCGCGGTACCCCGCAAGGCGGGCCGCTCAGTCCACTGCTGGCCAATCTCTACCTGGACCCGCTGGACAAAGAGCTGGAGCGTCGGGGGATCGCCTTCGTGCGATACGCCGACGATATTGCCCTCTACCTGTCCAGTGAGCGCTCGGCGAAACGGGTGATGGCCAGCGTGATCCGTTGGTTACGCAAGCATCTCGACCTGGAAGTCAACGAAGACAAGAGTGGGGTAGGTCCGACAGGATCAAGCCATTTGTTGGGTTTTCGCGTCCATGAGGACGGAGATGTCAGTGTGGCCCCGAAGGCAATGGAGCGGCTGAAGGTGCGGGTGCGCGAGCTGTGGGATGCGCGATCAGGCGGCACGAGCAAGGAACTCCGGGATCGATGGTGTCGGTATATCGTTGGCTGGTGGAATTATTTCAGCTACGCGACCCGGCACGAGCCGGTGATGGCCCTATCGGGCTGGATCCGGCGGCACATGCGAAAGTGTTTCTGGCAGCGCTGGCACAATCGTGCGGGTCGGCGCAATGCGCTAACCCGTCTCGGGGTGCGTGGCCGCCGCCTCGGCGTGGCCGGAAGCCGCCGAGGCGCATGGCGGATGGCACGGCATGTCGTGGTCCATCAGGCGCTCAAAACGCGGACGCTGAATCGCTATGGGCTTGGACTGCCTTGGGCACTCGCGGGCTAACCCGCTGGACTCAACCGCCGGATGCGGAAAACCGCATGTCCGGTGGTGTGGGAGAGGTGACGGGCGCTATTCCGTCACCCCGACCCGATCGCCTTACGGCCAGCGTGAGACAACGGCCGGCGCAGCCGGCCCAAAGGCGTAAGCCGCCAGAACGCCTCCCAGTCGCGCCATCTCCTGCGCCTCGTCGCCCTGGCGCCCGGTGGTTTCGACCAGCTCACTGAACCTTCCGATGGCCTTGTTGGAGAAGTAGGAATCGGCCAGGTCGGTGGCCTGCCGCTCGACCAGCTGTTCGACCATTGCGCGCTGGCCCTAGGCGAGGTAACCGATGGCGCAGGCCAACATGCGCGAAAACAGGAAACTCAGCCCGCGGCAGATCTTGCCGCGCACCGTGGTGCGCTGGACCAGGGCAGCAAACTTAAAGACCCAGCAACGTCCCCGACCGCTTGGCGCGGCGCGATGATCGATCGCCGATTGCAACGGCTGCCGGCTGGGGACGTTGGCCTGGGGAATCGCCGTGTCCGGTCGGACACCGCGTGGACGAGCGGGCCGTGAACCGGCCCGCCCGGGATGGGGTTTTCGAGGTTACTCGGCGAGCTTCCTGACTGCGACAAAGGCGCCACGCAGGTCGCCTTCACTGAAACCGACCGCCCGGTCTTCGGGGTATAGCGCATCGATCTTCGCCTGGACATCCGGCTTGATGTCGGCCCCGTGACAGTTCAGGCAGACGGCTTCGGTCGGGATGGCCTTCATGAAGCGGTATTCACCGTCGACCACCTCGCTGTAGGCCAGCCGATCGGCCCCTTCGCCAGCCGCCTTCCTGGCCTCGAAGTCCTGCAGCACAACCGTCTGCCAGTCGTTCGGCACACCCATTTCGGGGTTGCGATTCCGGAGGCTGACGCGGGTCAGGGTCAGGCCATGCTCCTCAGACAGTGACGCGGCCGTCGCCGGCGCGATCTTGTGACAGACATCAACCGCGCTCGCCGGGCCGCCGCTCTGGATCGCCGCCTGCAGCTGCGTCTTCAACGTCGAGCCGAGCGCCATCACGGCCTGCTTCGCTTCTGCCGTCAAGGCGGCTTGGTCCATCGCCGCCGCCGGGACGCTGGCGGCATCCGTCGCGGCGGACTCATCGGCGACCGGGGCCGCGGCGGTATTCTCGATCGGCGTGGCCTCGCGCTGCGAGGTCTCGGACGGGTCACCGCTACAACCGGCGAGGAACAGTGCGGCGACGGTCGCCGCTAGGAATGTACGTTTCATCTTCTACTCCTGCAGAACTTAGTTCGATAGCGTAAGCCCAGGAAACCTGCCCGCAAGCCTGCAAACGCCGGTGTAATCGCCCGGTAAGCTTGCGGCACCGGCCTACTTATCAGCGTCGGTTGCGGGGATGCCGTACCACGCCGGCCCCGGATAATCTTAATGGTCACAACGCCCCGGAACGCCGCCATGCTGCTCGCTGATCTCGTCGAGACCTACCAGCGCCTGTCGCAGACCCGCAGCCGCAAGGCCAAGGCCGCGGCCCTGGCGGACAAGCTGAGACGACTCGGCGCCGACGAGCTCGAGATCGGTGCCTGCTACCTGAGCGGCGAGCTGCCGCAGGGGCGCATCGGGCTGGGTCCGGCCGTCGTCGGGGGCACGACAGTGCCGCCCGCCGCCGCGGCGTCGCTCCGGCTGGTCGACGTCGACCGCCGCTTCAGCGAGATCGGCCAGGTCTCGGGGGCCGGCGCGCAGAACGCCCGACGCGAGGCGTTTGCCGCGCTGTTGGCAGCCGCAACCGCCGACGAACAGCTTTATCTGCGCCGGCTGGTGCTCGGGGAGCTGCGCCAGGGCGCCCTGGAGGGCCTGTTGATCGACGCGATCGCGACCGCGTCCGGTCTGCCGTCGAGCGATGTGCGCCGGGCCGCGATGCTCAGCGGTAACCTGGCCGAGGTCGCCGTGGCGGCGCTGCGCGATGGCGCCGGCGGGCTGGCGGCGTTCCGCCTGACCCTGTTCCGGCCGCTGCAGGCGATGCTCGCGCAACCGGCCGAGTCCGCGACCGAGGCGGTCGATCAGCTCGGCGAGGCCGCGTTCGAGTACAAGCTCGACGGGGCGCGTATCCAGGTCCATCGCGACGCCGACCAGGTCCGTGTCTACACCCGCCAGCTGCACGAAGTCACGGATCGGGTGCCGGACATCGTCGACGCAATCAGGGCACTGCCCATCCGTCGACTGGTACTCGACGGCGAGGCCATCGCGCTGGATCCGGAAGGCCGCCCGCGACCGTTCCAGGAGACGATGCAGCAGTTCGGTCGGCGTCGCGCGGCCAGCCCGACGACCGGGCGCACGCCGCTGACGGCGTACTTCTTCGACTGCCTGCTGTTCGACGACGACGAACTGATCGATCGCCCCGGCCGCGAACGGGATCGGGCCCTGCGCGAATCCCTGCCATCCGACCTCTGCATCGAGCGGACCGTCACCGCCGACGCGCGACAGGCCAACAGCTTCCTGCATGCGGCGATCGCGGCCGGGCACGAAGGCGTGATGGCAAAGTCGCTGACGGCGCCGTACCAGGCCGGCAACCGCGGTGCCGACTGGCTGAAGATCAAGCCGACGCACTCGCTCGACCTCGTGGTGCTGGCGGCCGAATGGGGCAGCGGTCGGCGCAGCGGCAGGCTCAGCAACCTGCACCTCGGCGCCCGCGACCCGGTCAACAACGGCTTCGTGATGCTCGGCAAGACCTTCAAGGGGCTGACCGACCGGACGCTCGCGTGGCAGACCGAGGCCCTGCTGGCCCGCGAGATCGGTCGCGAAGGCAATGTGGTCCATGTGCGGCCGGAGCTGGTGGTCGAGATCGCGTTCAACGAGCTGCAGCGCAGTCCACACTACCCGGCGGGGCTCGCCCTCCGGTTCGCGCGGGTCAAGCGCTACCGCACCGACAAAGCGGCGGAAGATGCCGATACACTCGAGACGGTCCGCCAACTGTATCAGCAGGGCTTCGCCCAACCCGCCGCATGAGCGCCGTCATCCCGTTCAGCGAACCGACCGCCCGGTGGTTCGACGATACCTTTGAGGCGCCGACCGGCGTGCAGCAGGCCGGCTGGGCGTCGATCCTCGACGGCGCGCATACCCTGATGGCGGCACCGACCGGCAGCGGCAAGACACTCGCGGCCTTCCTGGCCGGGATCGACCATTGCCTGTGCCTGCCGCACGACGCGCCCGAGGGC
>JASFVZ010000020.1:0-10614 GCA_050049565.1 Chromatiaceae bacterium
GACCCAGATATGGATCGATCGTCTACGAGCCGTCGACTTCACGCTGGTGCTCGCCCGCAAGGGGGGCATCCAGGTGCTGGATATCAGCGGTGAGGATACCGTGTCGCGGGCGTGGGCCTCTTATCGCGTCGATTCACGGCAAGCTGGCGGCAGTGGGATCGGCATCCCGCAGCGCCGCTTCCAAGTCTTGCGCCGCAGTCTGGCGGGTCAGGCGACGACGCCCCTCGTGATAGCAGGTGACGGCAACTGTCTCGATGAACTGACCGACGCACTGCCTGCACGGGCGCTCAAGCGTTTGAGCGACGTCACGCGGGTGCCTTCGAATCTGGATTCTCAGTCGGCCATCGAGTTCGTGCGTCGCAGGTTGAGCAAACGGCGGCATCTGGCGGATAAACAGGCGGCGGCGCGACTCGTTCGCACGGTGGAGAACCACGGGCTGGCGGTCACCGGTCCGACCGCGTCGTACGAGGCCCTGCGCACCGGGGCGGTCGATTTGATGGTCATCGCTTGGGGGCATTCGTTCGACGACGCATCACAGTGCGTTGACCCTGGGGCGTTGCGTTGCGATGAATCATCGCCGGCGATCTGCAAGGAATACGGAGAGAGCACGCTGCCGTCGTGGGATGTAGCGATCGAACTTGTGCGCCTGGCCTGTCGTGAAGGTATACCCGTCATCGGGGCCTCGGACGAAACGCTTCAGCGACTTGGCGGCGTTGGGTGTCTGTTGCACGAACCGCTCGAAATAGAGGTCATGCCGCATCCATCTGCACAAGAATCGGCAGCCTTGGATCTCGTGGCCTGATCAGTTGGAGCACGGCATCGATATGCAGATACAGATTCACGCAGATGGCGGCGACACCTTCGAGCAGGTGGAAAAGGTCCTGCAGTACTACCTGCCGGCATTGGACGACGGGATAGAGCGTTTTCGCATCGATGTGCAGCCCCTTCGAGACGAGCTGGGCAACCGGCTCTATCGATGCGAGATCCAGGCAACCCTGGTTCGTGGTGAACGTTTTGATCTCGAAGAGACGCAGGCCGACCTGGTGCTCACCATCACGCGTGCGCTCGACCGTACGGCGCGCACGCTGAGACGCCGCCAGGCGACCCGCAGCATGCCCCGATCAGCTTCCGGCTGACCCCTCTCCAGCGCTCTGATCCCCGCTTGGCCGCGCCGTTGCGACACGACGCGGCTTTTTTTTTCGCTGACGGGTTGAATATTCGGGATAATCTTCAAGAATCATCATCTAATTCGATTTTTCTTTTGCCGTCAGCCGCTGCATGGTCAGCGGAGATGTGACGCATGGGCGCCACTCCCTGGGCGGAGACCAACCAGATGGAAACACTGATCGCACTGATGATTGCAACCGGTCTGCTCGGCATGATGATGAGCCAGCTGCCGGGACGTTCGAGCGCGCGTAGCCGATTGATTCCGATCCGACTTCGTACAAAGGCGCAAACGCGACGCCACGACCCCGGAACGGCCGGGGGGTGAAAGGCGATACATGAAGCGCTTCTCCAACGTCCTCTTTTTCGCGGACGGGAGCAGCGAACCCTCTGCCGCGCTGGCGCGGGCCTTCACACTGGCGCAGGACAACATCGCGACCCTGACGATTGCCGATGTCGTCGAACCTTTCAGCACGCCTACCGAGGTCACGTCACATTTAGCCTTCGACCTGGAGGATATGCTGTTACAGCGTTGCAAGGAGCAACTCGACCGCCTCGCAAAGGGTGCCGATCCGCGAGGCCTCGAAGTGATGACGAGGGTCTACAGCGGCGTCGGTTTCATAGAGATCATCCGCGCGGTGCAACACGAGGGCTTCGATCTTCTCGTCAAGCCGGGGCGGGGGGCGCAGGGACTTACCGACCGCCTGTTCGGTAGCACCGATATGCACCTGCTTCGTAAGTGCCCCTGTCCGGTCTGGATCGATCAGGCCAGCGCCAAACCAAATTACGAGACCATCCTGGCGGCAGTGGATCCGAATGACGATTCGGACGCCTTGAGTCGTCTGGTCCTCGACCTCGCGACATCGATGGCGCAGCGTGAGTCGGCGCGCCTCAATATCGTGCATGTCTGGCGGATGCCCGGGGAATCGGTCATCCGCGAGGGTCGCTATCGGCTGCCCGAGCTTGAACTGCAGGCGCTGCTCGACAGCACCGAAGCACGCCACCGCGAGACGCTCGCGAGGTTGTTGAGGCACTATGATCTGGCGGTCGACGACCCCGCAGTGCATATCGTGAAGGGCACCCCTGCGCCTGCTATACGTGATACCGCAGTCAGCCTCGGCGCAGACCTGATCGTCATGGGCACGGTGGGACGCACCGGGCTGCCTGGCTTTTTTATTGGCAACACCGCTGAAGAGGTGTTGCAGACGGCCACCACATCGGTACTTGCGGTCAAGCCGGCGGGCTTCGAGTCGCCGGTGGTATGACTTAAGTAGCGGTAGGCTTTATCGGAAGATCACGATGCTGAGCTGATGCAAAACCTCAAACTCAACCTGAAGCATTTGCGCTATTTCTGGGCGGTCGCCAGCCATGGTTCGATCGCACGTGCCGCGGAGTCGATGTTCCTGACCCCGCAGACCATCAGTGGCCAACTACGTGAGCTGGAGGAGCAGGTCGGCGCAAAGCTCTTCCAACGCGACGGTCGACAGCTGGTACTGACCGAGACAGGTCGCATGGTGTTCTCGTACGCGGATGAGATGTTCCGGCTGGGACTGGAGCTGCAGGACATGCTGGCCGGACGCACACCCGGTTCGGCGATCACCGTGAAGGTCGGGATCGCGATGATCGTACCCAAGCTCCTGACTTACCGTGTCCTTGAACCGGTATTGCAGATGCCTGAGCCGGTCAGCCTCATCTGTCACGAAGCGCCGCTGGTCGATCTGTTGGCGGATCTGTCGATTCACAAGCTGGACCTGGTGCTGGCCGACAGCCCGGTCAATCCGGCGCTCAACATCCGTGCATACAATCATCCACTCGGGGAGTCGGGCATCACTTTCTTCGCCGTTCCTGAACAGGCCGAGGCGCTATCGGCCGAATTCCCCGCGAGCCTCGACAACCAGCCCATGCTGATGCCCAGCAGCGGCAGCAATCTGCGTCGCAGCCTGGAAGGCTGGTTCGAGCAGATCGGCATTCAACCCAAGGTCGTGGCCGAGTTCGAGGATCGCGCGTTGATGAAGGCGTTCGGCGAGCGCGGCTCGGGCATCTTTACCACGCCCACTGCCGTTGAAGACGACGTGCTCGACAAGTATGGCGTGGCGGTATTGGGCCGGACCGAGGACATCCGTGAGCGCTTCTACGTCATCTCGCCGGAGCGGCGGATCAAGCATCCCGCTGTCACTGCGATCACCCAGGCCGCCCGGACCCAACTGTTCGTCTGACGGATTCGCGACCGACCAGGGCTTTCGGGACCCGTGCTGTCTTCGGTCACGCATGCGGGCATCGCCGTCGTGCGTATTGCCCCGCGCGTTCAATGACCCTGCTCCCAGCGATAATCCGCACCGAATGCCGGGCTCGTCCATTCCTTCAGCCCCTCGCCGTCATAAAGGATGAACAGCGCCGCGATCCCGTGGCGCTTCGCGGTCTCTGGCCCCATCACCTCACCGAGGGCCATCAGCGCGGTGGCCCAGGCGTCGGCCGTCGTGCAGTCGCTGGCGATAACCGTCACAGAGGCCACGCGGTGACGGGTCGGCCGGCCGGTCTGCGGGTCGATCGTGTGGCCGTAACTTAGTCCTCCGTGTTCGAAGAAGTTCCGGTAGTTGCCCGAGGTTGCGATGGCAGAATCGCCGGGCGCGAGAATTCCCTGGAAGGCGCGGGACGCGTCGGTCGGGCGCTCGATTGCAATGCGCCAGGGGCTGTCGTCTGCCTTGGCGCCGCGGATCAGTGTCTCGCCGCCGATCTCGACCAGGTAGTCGCGAAAGCCCCGCGTCTCGAGGAGGTCGCCGATCCGGTCCACCGCCCATCCTTTTGCGATCGACGACAGGTCGATCTCAAGCCCGGGCGCGGATTTTCGCAGAGCGGGAGGGGCCGGGCGTGATTCCAGCCGCTGGTAACCCACCCGGCCAAGTTGTTCGGCAATCGCCTGAGTTGTCGGCGGCGTGTCACGTTCGCCGGTGGCGCCGAACCCCCAAAGCTCAACCAGCGGGCCCACCGTGACGTCGTAATGCCCGCGCGTCAGTTCGCTGATCGTCTGAGCCCGTGCAACGAGTTCGGCCAGCTCGGTCGGAACCGGCTGCCAGTCGGTCGATGGGTTTCGATTGAAGCGAACCAGCGCCGAATCTTCGATGTAGGTCGAGAAAAGCTGGTTGGCCGACTGCAGCTGCGTATCGATCCGGCTCCGCAGCTGCTTCAGGGTCTGATCGTCTGGTGCCGGCGACAGCTGGACGCTGTATTGCGTACCCATCGTCGCACCGGTCAGCTGGGCGACCTCTGCCGGGCCTCGCGCGCAGCCGCTGAGCGCGAGGCCCACCAGGAGCGCGACAAGGATTCGCATAGTCGCCGGGGGGCTCCAGGCCGAGCCCCTCTTACTCGATTTTGATGTACGCGAACCCGTCGCGTTGCAGGTCGGCGATACGCACGACGCCGGACGGTACGCTGTCGACGCCCTCATACAGCTTACCGGCGTCGAGGTTGATCTGGCTGCGGGTAATGTCGCACAGCTCCAGTTTGACGTTCTGCACCGAACGCAACGACTCCAGCCGGCCGGCATTGTTGGCACGCCGTTCTGCCATTTCGGCATCTTCGGCAAACGGGGTCCCTTCGAGTCTGTCGTCGGTGACGAAACGGATGCCGTGTGCGACGAACACGATGCGTACGTCATAGTCGATCAGCTCATTCTGGTAGAAGGTCACCATGTTGTTGATGCTGGTGAGCATCGCGCTGAAACGCCGCGGGTCGGAAAAATCCGCGTGATAGACGACCTTGGCCATATCGTCGGCCTTGACCGCCTTGGGCAGTGCACCCGCCACCGTCACCAGGGCCAGTGCGAGCGCCAGTAGGGTGTGGCGGGAACGGAAGAAAGTGAAAAGTCGCATGGTCGGTTCCTCCCTAGGACTCCGATGGAGAGTTAGTTTCTGAGGCGTCTGATGGTTCGTCGTGCGGCTGGACCTCGAGTTCGCGTCGATACCGCTTGAGGTGCAGTTGGGTCCGGACGGCGGTGGCGCCGAGCCAGGTCAGCGCGAGTCCGCCGAGAACAGTCACCAGCCCGCGCCAGGGAGGGAAGGTGAGAAGGACAAGACCGGTCACACCGACGACGATGGCCACTAGCAGCCAGGCCAGCCGTTTGATGCGATGCTGCGCCTCGTCCAGCGCCCCGACGGTCCCAATCCCTGCCGCCTGCAGTCGCGACTTCAGGTCTTCATAGCTCCGGGCCTGGCGGCGGCCGACGCGGCCGAACGGATCGTTGAACTTGGACTGGCACGTCATGGGCGAACGCAGAGTAGCGCGTGTGCGGGCGAGGCTCCAGTGAACCGACCGGAAAAAACCTACCGAACGGCCGTCGCGCGTAGGAATCAATTTCACGAATTGTGCAATCGGTAATGTCGCCAGTCGGAAAGAATGCTGACAGAAAAGGAACGCGATGTCTGAAAGCGGCAAACAAAGTTGTTTTCGCGCGAAGCCCCTTCGGTTTCTTCAGGCGGCTCGTCAAAGTTTTTTGCGCGACGGAAATTTACTGTTTACGGGACAGTTAATTCTGCGACAATGATTTGGCGGATGGTTGAAACAGGCCGCGTTAGCCGTTGATTTGAAAAGGAATCAGCCAGGCCCGCCGCACCGGGACGACGTGTCGACGGGCCGGGCCGGACGGGTCGCGCGCCGCGCGCCGGACAGCGACAGGACAGTGTCGTTGTGCCGTCCGAAAAAGAATGTGCCGAATAACTAATGAACGACAAAATAACGATTCTGTTCGTTAGTGCCTCACATGCCGATGAGCTGGTACTGACGACGCTGTTCTCGCAACAGGAGACCTCTTCCCGCCTGCAGCTGGTCCCGGCCGCGAGCGCCCGGGCGTTCTACGACGCGCTGTATGCGGAGCAGAGCTTCCAGATCATCGTGATCGACCAACAGCAGGCCTGGGAGAGCTGGCACAACATCGCGGCGACCTGCAGTGAGCAGCGTCCCAACGCGCTGCTGGTGCTGCTCACCGATGACAATGCCAGCGTGTCGTTCGTCGAGGCCATCGCTGTCAGCTATCCGCGCAGCAGCGCCGGCCTGATCGCGCTGTCGCGACTGATCGTCAAGCTGTCCGTCAACGGCCAGGCGTTCGGGCTGGACGATACACCGCCTATGGCGCGGTCTGCGATCGGACAGGAGACCGGCGAAGAGCGTGAACGCCTGATGTACGCCGTCTCGCACGACCTGCAGGACCCACTCCAGCTGGCGCGGCGCTATGCCGACATTCTGACCGAGGACTTTGAGGGCGAACTCGGCGAGGCGGGCAGCAAGGTACTCGGCCACCTGTTATTCAACCTGACGCGTACCCAGGAGATACTCGATGATCTGCTCGATTTCTCCAGGTTGCAGAGCACCGCACCGGAGCGCGAGCCGGTCGACTTCAACGAACTGCTGGGGGAGGCCCTGGACCTCTACCGGGTTACCCTGGATGAGATCGGCGCCAGCGTCAGCAAGCAGCACCAGCTGCCCCGTCTCAACGTCGATCGGCGGCAGTTCCAGAGGGTCTTCCAGAACCTCATCGGCAACGCGATCAAGTTCCGGAGTGACAAGCCCCTGCATCTCACGGTCCGCGCCCAACGGGTGCGTGACGAATGGCGCATTGGCGTGAAGGACAACGGGGTCGGCATAGCCGACGATGACGCCAAGCGCATCTTCGGAATGTTCGAAAGGGCCGTGGATGCGGCAGATCAGCCGGGATCCGGCATGGGCCTCGCGATCTGTAAACGTATAATCGAAAACCACGGGGGCAAGATATGGGTAAGATCGTCCCCGGGCAGTGGCAGCGTATTCATCTTCTCGATCCCGCAGTCGGACGAGGTGGTCGAGGCGCTGACCGACTAAAAAAAATATCGGAGGGGGCATCCGTCTGACCAAACGCATGGCCAGCGAGAGCATCGACGTTTTACTGGTAGAAGATAATCCACAAGAGGCCGAAATCGTTCGCCTCTATCTTGCCAAGCGCTACTCCCGTTCCTACACGATCCGTCATGTCAGAACGATCGACGCGGCGATCACCGAGATCAAGATCGCCAGTCCGCCGTCGGCCGTCCTTCTGGATCTGCACCTGCCCGACGCCAAGGGACTCGATGGGTTCGAGCGCATAGCCCGGATCGCAGCCGGAGTACCGATCATCATCCTGACCAATTTCAACGAGGAGACGACGGCCGCGCGATCCGTGCGCGCCGGCGCACAGGATTATCTGGTCAAGCGCGAGGTCAACGCCGCACTGCTGCACCGCGCCATCCTGTATGCGATCGAGCGGCAGCGCGCCGAGCAGGAATTGGTCAGGGTCAAGGAGCGTTACGCACTCGCGGCAACCGGGGCCAACGACTGTATCTGGGATTGGGAGGCGGACAGCCAGACGGCCTACTATTCGCCGCGCTGGAATGACCTCGTAGGTCTGTCGGCGGACATCGAGGCCAAAGGCCTGGCCGACTGGTTCGACCGCGTACACCCGGACGATATCGGCAAGCTCAAGCGTTCGATGCAGACGAAGGCTGGCCAGGTCCGCCACCATTTCGAGAACGAACATCGTCTACGGCGCGAGGATGGTGAGTACATCTGGGTCTACGCGCGGGGCGTGACGATCATGAGCAGCTCGGGTAGGCCGGCCCGTATGGCCGGCTCGATCAGCAGCATCGCCAAGCGCAAGGAGACCGAAAACCAGCTGATCCATCGGGCGATGCACGATGCGCTGACCGGCCTGCCGAACCGGGTGCTGTTCATCGACCGGTTGCAGCAGGCCCTGCGTCGCTACACGCGCGACAAGGGCAATCGTTTCGCCGTCATGTATTTCGATCTCGACCGCTTCAAGTTCGTCAACGACAGCCTGGGTCATTCGGCCGGCGACTCGCTGCTGGTGTCGATCGCCCGACGGCTGGTCGGTGTCATCCGGCCCGGCGATACGGTGGCGCGCATGGGGGGCGACGAGTTCGCCGTACTGGTCAGCGATATCGACGACGGGCCAAGCATCTCTCAGGTCGCCGAGCGCATTCACAAGCTGTTTCAGCACGAGTTCTCGGTGGCCGGCCGGGGGATGTACACCAGTGCGAGCATCGGTGTCGCCGTTGCTGCGCCGCACTATGTGTCGCCGGACGAGATCCTGCGCGATGCCGACCTGGCGATGTACCGCGCCAAACGCTCGGAGACCGAGAACACCGCGATCTTCGATCGGACCATGCACGAGGCGGCGGTCAATCGTCTCAACCTCGAGACCGACCTGCGCCGGGCGATCGATCGCGGTGAGTTCGTCCTGTACTACCAGCCGATCATCACCCTGGCGGATCGGCAGATCGTCGGTTTCGAGGCGTTGTTGCGCTGGGTGCACCCGGATCGGGGACTGCTCGAGCCGAAGGACTTTCTGTCGGTTGCCGAAGATACCGGCGTCCTGGCGACACTGAGTTGGTGGGTGCTGGAGCAGGCCTGCCGCCAGGCCGACGAATGGGACAGGCAATCTCACAATGAATCACGTCTCAAGATGAGCGTCAATGTCTCGGTGAGCATGTTTCAAACCGAAAATGCGATGCGGCGGGTCAAGGACATCGTCACCGATGCAGGGCTGCTGCCGGAGAATCTCGCGTTGGAGATGACCGAGAGTGACTGCATGGACCATGAAGACGCAACGCGCGATATGCTGAACGAACTGCGGCGATTCGGCGTCAGGATCCACATGGACGATTTCGGTACCGGCTATTCGTCGCTGTCCTACCTCCAGCGTTGCGCCTACGACACGCTCAAGATCGACCGCTCGTTCATCCGGAATCTCGGTGCGGAACAACAGAGTACGACCATCATCAAGACGATCGTCGGGCTGGGCCGCATGTTGAACATGAACGTCGTCGCCGAGGGGGTCGAGTCACAGGACCAGTTCGACGCCTTGCGCTCGATGCAGTGTCCGGAGGCGCAGGGCTTCTGGTTTTGTCGCCCGGTACCCGCGATCGAGGCCGGCCGCCTGCTCCAGGACGCCTCCCGGCTGGCGCACTAGCGCATTCCGGCGGGGCCTGGGCTGAATTAACGCGGCGACCAGGCTTTGTCCCGCTCTTCCGCGCGAGTTTATGCCATTATTCAAGGAGGTCCTCAGCCGATGCAAAAGCGGCTCGGCATACGCCGGGATCGGTAACGACTTAGGGTAGGTGTGACCATGGCTGAAGCGCCGTTCGAGCCGCGGGCAAGCAGTGATGAGCAGATCCTGCAGCAGCAGTATCTGCGTGCGATGAGTTCTTTCGAAGGCATCGTGCTCAACCAGATCGATGTCAAGAACAAGCTCGGCGACCGGCTTTCCTGGGCCGTGCGCACAGGACTGGTCATTCTGTCGATCATCGCGTTTTCGATTCTCGTCCTGTTGCTGACTCTGAGCTCGCAGGTCAACCGCATCTCCGAGGTCGTCGGGGCGATGAACACCCATTTCTCGGCGGTATCGATGCACATGGGCGAGATCAGCGAGGACTTCGCCTCAATGCAGAAGCAGGTCGCCCATATGCGCGACATGTCCGAATACACCAGCGCCATGCAGGCCGAGATGCGCACGATCAATGCGAGCACCGGCGACATCCAGGGAAGTGTTGTCAGCATCGGGCACCAGATGACCGGCACGCGGAAGAATGTGCAGCAGATCTCGGCGACGATGAACGCGATCAACCACGAAGTACAGGGCATGAGTGCCGAGATGCACCGTATGGCGAAGCCGGCGCGTGCGCTGAACAACATGTTCCCGTTCCCATGATGCGGTGATCGATATGGCCCCGGTTGATCCCCGCAAACCCATCGTCGAGGTCATGGCGCGGCTGGGACGCGAGACCCAGCTGCATGTCGACGAGCGTGAGCTGCACTTCACGGTCACAGGGAAGGTCGTGATACTGGTGTCGGTGCTGCTCGTCATGCTGGCAGCGGTGAATGTGTACTATGTGACCGTGCTTTACCGCGACATGAACGGCATCGTGAACAATATGGATTCCATGTACCGCAACCTGTCGCGGGTTGAACGCGACATGAATGCGATCGCTCAGCAGGTCAAGCAGTTTGACACGCATATCCAGCTCATGACGCCGATCACTGCGAATATGGCGGTCATCAACGAGGTGATGCCGGCGTTGCGTCAGAACATGCTCGAGATCCGCAACGAGATGGGCAGCATCGACAGCGACATGCACCAGATGACCGGCGCGATGGGCGGTATCGCGGTGCAGATGAACCAGATGACCGGCGGCGTCAGCATCATGCGGCAGAACGTCCGCGCGATCGCCGGGCCGATGGGTGCGATGAACCCGATCATCCCGAACTGAGTAGCCTGACCCTTCTGGGCTGCTCGTGGGTCGAGCCGCGCCAGGCATGCCCGGTCGCACGACTGATGAATCACCGAACTTACCAAGCAGCCCACTAGGGCCTGTTCACACCAACTGAAACCCAGCGACGGCGGTCGTTTTTTAGGCCAACAAGGCGCTG
>JASFVZ010000207.1:0-5000 GCA_050049565.1 Chromatiaceae bacterium
CTCCTGGTTGCGGCCCAGGGCATCGTCGAGCAGTGACGAGAGGTCATCCCGCACAAGCGGACGGGTCTGCGTGCTCACGTATCCGAGGTGATACAGCAATTTGAGCCCTCCACTGTGCACGGCCCCCCGGTTCCCCGCGGGCCGGTCGGCCGATATCGCGGCCCGGTTGGCTGCCGCGAGCACGCTGGAGCGCACGACAGCCAGGACGGCTCAGATGTTCGGCCAGGGCGCTTGTCGCTGCGCCGATAGTCAACTATAGTTGACACTCTCAAAGTCCTTTCAACTTGACACTACCACAAGCAGCGACCAACAGGGGAAAACGACGGAAACAACTGCCGTCGCTCATCACACCCCTGGGCGACCGGAGGAGCCATGACAGAATCGACCGAGGCGAATTCAGCGAACACGACCACCGAGCAGGCAAAGCGCGACACGCTGCTGACTCCGCGCTTCTACAGAACCGACTACCGGGCACTGGATCGCCTGGACATCGAACCGGTTCGCGCCGAGTGGAACGGCATGATGGAAGAGTTCCGAAGCGACAAAAACAGAGAACACTTCCGCAAAGAGATCGACTTCGACAGTGAGATGCATCCGCTGTCCGAAGAACTCCACGAGGAATTCCTGGACTTCCTGACCAGTTCGGTCACCGCCGAGTTCTCCGGCTGCGTGCTCTACAAGGAGATCGAGAAGAACGTCTCCAACCCGGACATCAAGGAGCTGATGGCCGCGATGGCACGCGACGAGTCGCGTCACGCCGGCTTCATCAACCGCTCATTGAAACACCTCGGCGTCGCGGTCGATCTCGGTCTGCTGAAGCGGGACAAGAAGTACACCTACTTCCGCCCTAAATTCATCTACTACGCGACCTATCTGTCCGAAAAGATCGGCTATGCCCGCTACATCACGATCTATCGTCATCTCGAGAAGCACCCCGAGCATCGCTTCCATCCGATCTTCAAGTGGTTCATGGAATGGTGCGACGACGAGTTTCGCCATGGCGAGGCGTTCGCATTGATCATGCGCGCCAATCCCGGCCTGCTGCGCGGTCACAACGTCGCCTGGATCCGCTTCTTCCTGCTCGCGGTCTACGCCACCATGTATGTCCGCGACCATTCCCGGCCGCAGCTCTACGAGGCCCTCGGGATGGACCCGACCGAGTTCGACTTCCGGGTCTTCGATATCACCACAGCGATCAGCCGGCAGATATTCCCGCTGACCCTGGACACCGACAATCCGAAATTCCGCAAGGGACTCGAGCAGCTGAAAGACATCAACCTTGCCATCGAGTCGGCCAAGGCCAGGGGTGGATTGCTGGGCGGCATCAAGCGGGCGGCCTATTCGGCCAGGGCGGCAGCGGTCTTCACCCGCCTCTACCTGCTGCCGGCCAAGCCGAACGCGTTGCCGGATACGGTGCGCATGGCGCCTGCCTGGTAAGGCAGAAGCCCCCCGGCGAAGGCCGGGGGTTGGGTTCTACAGCTGCCCTGTTCGAGACGTTAGAGAAAGGGGCATCGCCCGCAACGGGCGATGCCTTGTCTTGCAGAGGAAGCGGCGGTCTATTCCTCGCCGCCGATGCCGTAGCGCGAGAGCTTCATGTAGAGACTCTGTCGGCTCAGCCCGAGCATCTTGGCCGCGGCACTGCGATTGCCGTCAGTGGTCTCCAGGGCCGCCTCGATATAGTGGCGCTCGACCAGGCCGACTGTTTCACTGACCAGGGTCTTTAACGGGGCCTTGCCGAGTTTGTCGGTCAGGGCATGCAGCATCCGCAGCAACTGCAGCTGCTGTTCTTCAACGGCCGAACCGGCAGCTTCGGCTGCCGCTGGCGGCTGACGGTCAGGTTTCCGTTCCAATGCAGGGTGCATCAATGTGGTCATGCAGGCTTGCGCTCCTCCCCCGGCGGCCTAGGCGAGCACCGGGGCATCAACCGGCCCCCGGCCGGCTGCAGTCATCGGTCATCATCTCGATACACGGCGTCATGAAGGCTTCACCACGCCCAGCAGATGGGCCAGGTCCTTGAAGAAGATCCGCATATGGGCGCCGGGCTTGGCCTTGACCAGGCGCTTGTGCATGTAGGCCTCCCAGGTCAGGTACTGGACATCGGGATCGCGACACATGCTGACGAAGCGCTCGCGCCGGCGGTCGTTGGCATACCAGAACTTCTGCAGCATGCCGAGCACCCAGAAGACCTTGCCGTGCTGACGCATGAACTGTTTGCGCGCGGTGCGCAGATGCGCCGGGTTGGCGGTCTTCAGAAAATCACCAACCGCCTCCGCCGCCAGGCGCCCGCCGGTCATTGCGTAGTAGATGCCCTCCCCGGACGCCGGGGCGACCACGCCGGCAGCGTCGCCGGCCAACAGCACGTTGCGACCATCGTCCCATCGTTTACGGGGGCGCAAGGGTATCGGGGCACCTTCGCAGCGCACGGTTTCGGCGTCCTCCAGCCCGATCGACTGGCGTAGGTCGCTGACCGCCCCGCGCAGCGAGAAACCCTTCTGCGCCGTACCTACGCCGATACTGGTCTTGTCACCGTGCGGGAAGACCCAGGCGTAGAAATCGGGCGACAGCCGCCCCTGGTACCAGACGTCACAGCGTTGCGGATCGAAATCGGCACCGGCCGCCGTCGACGGTGACGCGACGATCTCGTGATAGGCGGAAACACACGGCACCTTTTCGGATTCCGGCAGGCACTGACGGGCGACCTGGGAATTGGCACCGTCGGCACCGATCAGGGCCTTGGCCTTGACCGTGGTCTCGACTGGCTCCTCGTCGGCACCCGAGCCGACAAAGGTCACCAGCAGCTGGCCGTCGTCGGTCCTCTGCGAGCGTTTGAAGGTCGCCGCCCTGACATCGGCACCGGCCGCCTTCGCCCGATCGCGCAGCCAGGGATCGAAGACATCCCGATCGACCATGCCGACATAGCCGCCCTTGATCGGCATGTCGACGCGCTGGTCACCCGGCGAGATCATGCGGGCCGAACGGATATGTGCGACCAGCAGGTCCTGTGGTATCGCGAACTCCTCGATCAGCTGCGGAGGAATGGCACCACCGCAGGGCTTGATACGCCCGTTACGATCCAGCAGCAGCACGGCGACACCGTGCCGCGCCAGATCCGTTGCGGCCGTGGCGCCGGCGGGCCCACCGCCGACCACGACGACATCGACCGCCTCAGCTTGCTGCTCCAGTGAATTAATCGGCATTAGGATCTCCCCTCGACCAGTTCGACGAGATCGGCGTCGCCGAACATCGCCATGTCTTTACCCGCCTTGCTCATGCGCGGCGTTTGTACTGACAGCGCCAGCACGGCCGCCAGGATGAACAGCGACGCTTCGGCACAGAAAACGATCGCGTACGCGACTTCCGGTTCGGCATAGAACACCTTGGCCGCATCCACCGCCACGGTCCCAAGGAAGCCACCCAGCCCGAATGCGATGGCCTGAGCCGCACCCCAGAGCCCCATGCGCAGTCCTTCACGCTGCGCGCGGCCATGCCCGGCCAGGGCCATCATCGAACCGATGGCGGCAACGGCGAACGCGCCATTGGCCACGCCCAGCGAAAACACGCTGGCGTTGAGCGGCCAGGCCGGTCCGACAAACCCGCCGAACGCGATTGCGAACAGCGCCACCGCAGACGCCAGGCAGCCGCCGACCGTCCAGTAGCGCAGGACGTTGTGGCGACTGCGGCGCAGCAGGGTGCCGGTAACGGCCACGATCAACATGCCGAGCAGTACGCCGCCGTGCTGGATACCGGCCAGCTGGGTCGACTCACCGGGTGTCATATCGAATACCAGGCCGGCGAATGGCTCGAGGATCAGATCCTGGGCGCTGTAGGCCAGCATCGAGACGAATACGAAGACGGTGAACCGCTTTGCCTCGCGCTCCTGCCAGACTTCGGCGAGCGCCTCGCGGAACGCCGGCTTGGGCGAGTTGTCCCCCGCTGCGGGATCTTTGACCGGCTCGGTTCGGCGCTCGAGATTGTGAATCGCTGTCACCGTGATGAGCACGGCAATCAGCGCAACGACCGATGTCACGGCAACCAGACGCTGCGGTGAGAACGGATCGAGGAACTGACCGGCCAGGCCGGCGGTCACCGCAAAGCCGGCGATCATCATGACCCAGACAATGGTCGCGGCCGCCGCCCGACGTCCGGGTTCGACGCGTTTCGCAAGCAGCACCAGCAGCGACGTGCCGCCGGCACCGACGCCCAGCCCGATCATCACGAATCCAAGCAGGGCGACGATCGTGCCCCAGGTGACGTCGACCCCCATCAGCGCGGTACCGATCGACGCCGCTATCCCGCCCAGTGCGAGCACCAGCATGCCGCCAATGATCCATGGCGTGCGACGGCCACCCACGTCGGAGCCATAACCGAATCGCGGCCGGCTCATCTGGATCACGTGATGCAGGGCGACCAGGGCGCCGGGCAGCATGGCCGGCAGCGCAAACTCGACCACCATGACCCGATTCATCGTCGATGTCGTCAGCACGACGATCGCCCCCAGGGCCGCCTGGATGAATCCGAGCCGAATGATCCCGATCCAACCCAAGGTTGGTGATGTCCCCATCAGGCACCCCCTGTGACAAGCGCACGCACCGCGAAGGCGCTGACCAGCATGCCGAGCACCGAGAGCAATACACCCGTCCCGTTGTACCAGGGCGCGTAACGCCTCGGATCGGTCAACAGGCGACGCATCGCGAGCAGCTGCAGCGCGAGCAGAACGACGATGACCGCGGCAAACGGCCAGCGGTCCCAATGCACCAACAGGGCGATGACCACGACCTGCGGCAGGGCCATGGTCCAGCAGGCCAGTCGGGCCGCGCGCTCAGGCCCCAGTTGCACGGGCAGCGAACGCACACCCATGCGGCGATCGCCCTCTATCGCCTTGAAATCGTTCAGGGTCATGATGCCGTGGGCACCGATACTGTAGAGCAGCGCGAGCAGCAGGATGCGGGTATCGGGCATCGCCCCGCCGATCATGACTGCCGCACCGGTCACCCAGGCCA